>DASXND010000323.1:0-5073 GCA_036495265.1 Dyella sp. | reverse complement strand
GCCTCCGTGCTGCATCTCGCGCAGCCGCGCGTGTCGACGCATCTGGCCAAGCTCAAGGAAGCCGACCTGGTGCGCGACCGCCGCGCAGGCGTATCGGCGTATTACCGCGCCAACAACGAGAGCGACGAACAGCAGCGGATCCTGCTGAAGTCCCTGCGCGACAGCATCGATGATGCCTTGCTGCGCGAAGACGCTGCGCGCTTGCCCGGTGTTCTGGCCCAGCGTGCACGTTCCGAAGGTTGGGCCGATACGGTAGCCGGCGACATGGAGCGCCACTACTCGCCCGGTCGCACCTGGGAGACCTTGGCGCGCTCCCTGCTGCAGTTGCTGGAAACCGGCGACGTGCTGGATATCGCCTCCGGCGATGGCATCACCGCCGAGCTGCTCGCCCCGCACGCGCGCTCCATCGTGTGCGTGGACAGCAGCGAACGAGTGGCGGAAGCAGCGGCTCAACGCCTCAAACCCTTCACCAATGTCGAAGTGCGCCACGGCGACATGCATGCCTTGGACCTGGGCGACCGGCGCTTCGACCTTGTCCTGATGCTGCACGCCCTCACCTATGCCGAACAGCCCGCCAAGGCGGTGGCCGAGGCAGCGCGCCTGCTGCGCCGTGGTGGCCGGCTGCTCGCTGTCACGCTCGGCAAGCATGACCACCGCGCCGTGGTCGAGCCCTTCGATCACCGCAATCTTGGTTTTTCCGCCGATGAACTGGGCGGCTTCGCCCGTTCGGCCGGTCTGGATGTACTGAGCTGTACCCGGCTTAGCCGCGAACGCAAGGCACCTCACTTCGAAGTGACCAGCCTGCTTGCGCGCAAGCCCTAAACGAGATTCCGCCCATGAGCATGTTGCCCTGGCTACACCCCGAACGCGTCGCCCTGCTGGAGCGCCAGTTGCGCGAGCGCATCCTCATCATCGACGGCGGCATGGGCACCATGCTGCAAGGCCATCAACTGGACGAGACCGCTTTCCGCGGCGATCGTTTTGTGGATGGCCATGACAGCGTGCACACGCACGACCATCCAGGTAGTTGCGACCTCAAAGGCAACAACGACCTGCTGACGCTGACCAACCCGGACATCATCCGTGGCGTGCACGAGGCCTATCTCGAAGCCGGCGCGGACCTGGTCGAAACAAATACCTTCAATTCCACGCGCATCAGCCAGGCCGACTACCACCTCGAACATCTCGCCTATGAGCTGAACCGGGAAGGTGCGCGCCTGGCGCGCGAGGCCTGCGACGCGATCGAGGCCAAAACGCCTGACAAGCCCCGCTTTGTCATCGGCGTGCTCGGCCCCACCAGCCGTACCGCCTCGCTGTCGCCGGATGTGAATGACCCGGGCTTCCGCAACGTCACGTTCGAAGAGCTGGCCCTCAATTACACCGAAGCGGCGAGCGGCCTCATCGATGGTGGCGCCGATATCGTCATGGTCGAAACCATCTTCGATACGCTCAACGCCAAGGCGGCTCTGTTCGCCCTCAGCGAGCTGTTCCATCAGCGCGGCACGCGCGTGCCGGTGATGATCTCCGGCACCATTACGGACCGCTCCGGCCGCACCTTGTCGGGCCAGACCGCCGAGGCGTTCTACTACTCCGTGCAGCACGCGCGTCCGCTTTCCGTGGGCCTCAATTGCGCCCTGGGCGCAGCCGATCTCCGTCCGCATGTGCAAGTGCTCGCCAACGCCGCCAGCTGTTTCGTCAGCACCCATCCCAATGCCGGCCTGCCCAACGCGTTCGGCGAGTACGACGAAACACCCGAACAGATGGCTTCCGTCATCGGCGGCTTCGCCCGCGACGGCCTGCTGAATTTCGTGGGTGGCTGCTGTGGCACCACGCCCGCGCATATCAAGGCCATCGCCGATGCCGTGCGCGATTGCGCGCCACGTGCACTTCCCTCCGACAACGCCAAGGCTGCCTGAGCTCCGATGATGCCCCGCCATACCCGTCTCTCCGGCCTTGAACCGCTGGTCATCACCCCCGACCTGCTGTTCGTCAATATCGGCGAGCGCACCAACGTCACCGGCTCCGCCCAGTTTCGCAAGCTGATCAAGGAAGAGCGTTACGAAGAAGCCGTGGACGTCGCGCGCCAACAGGTCGCCAGCGGCGCGCAGATCATCGACGTCAATATGGATGAAGGCTTGATCGATTCGGAGGCAGCGATGACGCGCTACCTCAATCTGATCGCTGCCGAACCGGATATTGCCCGCGTGCCGGTGATGGTCGATTCATCCAAATGGACCGTGATCGAGGCCGGCCTGCGCTGCCTGCAGGGCAAGGGCATCGTCAACTCCATCTCGATGAAGGAAGGCGAGGACATCTTCCTCGAACACGCGCGCAAGGTGCAGCAATACGGCGCCGCGGTGGTCGTCATGGCGTTCGACGAGCAAGGTCAGGCCGACACCTGCGAGCGCAAAGTGGAAATTTGCTCGCGCGCCTACGAACTGCTCACCACACGTCTCGACTTCGCGCCCGAAGACATCATCTTCGACCCGAACATCTTTGCCATCGCCACCGGCATCGACGAACACAACAACTACGCGGTGGACTTCATCGAAGCCACCCGCGAAATCAAGCGCCGCTTCCCCGACACCCACGTATCCGGCGGCGTGTCGAATGTGTCCTTCTCGTTCCGCGGCAACAACACGGTGCGCGAGGCGATTCACTCGGTCTTCCTGTATCACGCGATCAAGGCCGGCATGGACATGGGCATCGTCAACGCCGGCGCGTTGATGATCTACGACGACCTTCCGGAGGACCTGCGCGAGCGCGTGGAAGACGTGGTACTCAACCGCCGCGCCGACGGCACCGAGCGCCTGCTTGAGATCGCCGAGAAGTTCAAGGGAAAGAAAGGCGAAGTCATCGTCGAGAATCTCGTCTGGCGCGAGAAGCCCGTGCGTGAGCGGCTTAGCCATGCGCTGGTACATGGCATCGATCAGTTCGTCACCGAAGATACCGAAGAGGCGCGCCAGCTGTCCACGCGTCCGCTGGATGTGATCGAAGGCGCGCTGATGGATGGCATGAACGTGGTCGGCGACCTGTTCGGCGCCGGCAAAATGTTCCTGCCGCAGGTGGTCAAATCCGCCCGCGTCATGAAGAAAGCCGTGGCCTACCTGCTGCCCTATATCGAAGAAGAGAAGCTGCGCACCGGCGACATGGGCAAGAACAACGGCACCATCGTCATGGCCACGGTCAAGGGCGACGTGCACGACATCGGCAAGAACATTGTCGGCGTGGTGCTCCGCTGCAACAACTTCGAGGTGATCGACCTCGGCGTGATGGTGCCGGCGCAGAAGATTCTCGACACCGCACGCGAGCACAATGCCGACATCATCGGCCTCTCTGGACTCATCACCCCCTCACTGGAAGAGATGAGCCAGGTCGCACGCGAAATGCAGCGGCAGGACTTCCACATTCCCCTGCTCATCGGCGGCGCGACGACGTCGCGCGCGCATACCGCGCTGAAGATCGAGCCGCATTACAAGTCCCCCACCGTTTGGGTGAAGGACGCCTCGCGCGCCGTTGGTGTGGCGCAGTCGCTGGTCAGCAAGGACCTGGTCGACGCGTTCATGAGCAAGGTCCGCGCCGAGTACGCCGAAGTGCGCGAGCGCCATCGCAACCGCGGCCCTGGCAAACAGTTGGTATCGCTGGGGAAGGCACGTTCCCAGCGTTTCACCTGCGATTGGGCCAACTATCAGCCGCCGCAGCCACGCCAGCCCGGCATCACCGTGTTCGAGGACTACGACCTCGCCGAGTTGCGGCGGTATATCGACTGGTCGCCGTTCTTCAATGCGTGGGAGCTGGCCGGCCGCTACCCGGCGATACTCACCGACGAGATCGTCGGCGCCCAGGCCAGTGAACTGTTTCGCGATGCACAGGCCATGCTGGACCAGATGATCGCCGAGCGCTGGCTGACCGCGCGTGGCGTGATCGGCTTCTGGCCGGCCGCGCAGGTGGGCGATGACACCGAGGTCGCGACCGCCGACGGCAACAAGCTCGCGACGCTGCATCACCTGCGCCAGCAGGTAGACAAGCCGGTCGAGCGACCGGACTTTTCGCTGGCCGACTTCATCGCTCCCAAGGACGCGAACAAGCAGGACTGGATTGGCGGCTTCGCGGTTACCGCCGGCGTTGGCATCGAAGAACACGTCAAACGCTTTGAAGCCGCCCATGACGACTATTCGTCGATCCTGCTCAAGGCGCTGGCCGACCGCCTTGCCGAAGCGTTTGCCGAGCGCCTGCACGAGCGCGTGCGCCGTGAGTTCTGGGGCTATGCGGCGGACGAAACGCTCGATAACGATGCATTGATCAACGAAAAGTACGCCGGCATTCGCCCTGCTCCCGGCTACCCCGCCTGCCCCGACCACACCGAGAAAGCCACCTTGTTCCGTTTGCTCGATGCCACCCACAACACGGGCATCGAGCTCACCGAAGGCTTCGCGATGTATCCGACGGCGGCCGTCTCCGGTTGGTATTTCTCACATCCGGACAGCCAGTATTTTGTGGTCGGTCGCCTCACCCGCGAACAGGTCGACGATTACGCCAAGCGCAAGGGCTGGACGCGCGAGCAAGCCGAACGCTGGCTGGCTCCCAATCTCGACTACGACCCGGACTGAGGCGCCATCCTGGGGCGCTTAGACCTCGCTCTCGACCAGCGAGCGGCGCTTTACTTCGCGCAAATGCACGACCAGGTTGTAGACCGAAACAAACGACGGGAAAAAGTTGGAGAGAATGCCAACCGAATCGTTCTTGCCGAAAATGAAATAGGACAGCAGCAAGGCACTGCCGACCACCGACAACCACCAGAACGACAACGGCATGACCACGCGCTTCAGCTTGCGGGTGTAGTAGAGCTGCACAAACCAGCGACTGGTGAACATCACCGACCCGAGGAGGCCAACGATCTTCCAGGGGGTGAATTCGAATCGTCGCAGGGATTCTAGGATGTGGATAAATTCGTGCTGCAGGAAGTCCATGAGCCTGGCGCCGCCGGGAAAACGGACTATTGTACCCATCAACCTTTCAGCCAACTGCCCCGTCCCGCGTGTATAGCCCCCGGCCGCAGTCTTGACCCGCCGC
>DASXND010000322.1:0-1740 GCA_036495265.1 Dyella sp. | reverse complement strand
GGCTTCACCGAGGAGCAGCAGCGCAAGGGCGGCATCGAATACAACTATCGGCGCGAGGCAGCAGCGCCAACCCATGAGCCGCTGGCAGGCAAGACCGTGCAAGAGTGGCCATTGCGCGGTGGCGAGGGCCCCGTCGCGCAGATGGCGGCGATGACCGGAACTGACGTGGCGACGTACACCCGCGACAGGCCAGGCCTGAGCGCCTTCGTACTAGAAGATGGCGTGGTCTATCACACCTATTCCACCTATGCGCGCGGGCTGGACGGCATCTGGGGCATGTACCAATGGCTCGACCGCACCCCGCTGGGGCGCAACGAGCAAGGTATCTGGTGGCGCCGTCACGACGAGTACGGCGAGCAACGAGTCGCGTCATGAACGTCGTCGGCGCGACCGGAGAACGAAGCGTCTCCCGAGGCAGGGCTTCCGCGCCTGCCTCCCAGCGAACCTTCATCGGCGCTTCTGCACTGCTATTCGCCGCCAGCACGGTGGTGACGATCGTTAGGTGCCGATCCATGTCGACCATGGGCGAGATGCCGATGCCCGGCGGCTGGACGATGTCGATGGCGTGGATGCGGATGCCCGGACAGACGTGGCTCGGCGTCGCGGCGTCGTTCCTCGGCATGTGGTCCATGATGATGGTGGCGATGATGCTGCCTTCCCTGGTGCCCATGCTTTGGTATTACCGCCAGGTGGTCGGCAGGATAGGCAAAACGCAGCTGGGCCGATTGACCGCGCTTGTGGGCGCCGGGTACTTCTTCGTGTGGACGATGTTCGGCATGGCCACCTTTGCGCTGGGCGCCGCGCTGGCAGCCGTCGAAATGCAGCTACCGGCGGTGGCGCGCGCCGTTCCGATCGCGATCGGCGTGGTCGTGCTGATTGCCGGCGCGCTCCAGTTCACTGCGTGGAAGGCGCATCATCTGGCCTGCTGCCGGGAGGCACCGGAGTGTGGCCGTCCGTTGCCGGCGGACGCAGCCACGGCCTGGCGACACGGCCTGCGCCTCGGCCTCCACTGCAGCACCTGCTGTGCCGGACTGACGGCAATCCTTCTTGTCATCGGCGTCATGGATTTGCGAGCGATGGCTGTCGTGACGGCGGCGATCACCGTCGAACGTCTCGCGCCGGCTGGTGATCGCGTGGCGCGAATCATTGGAGCCGGAGCCGTCGGTGCCGGCCTGTTCCTGCTGGCGCGAGCGGCCGGCTTGGCCTGACGCATCCGGACCGCTCGTGACCGTCAGTCGCTACTGCAGCTGGATCAGGTCGGGGAAGATTGACGGTTGGCAGCCAGGTCAGACAGACTATCCGCGCATCGTCATCGGATGCATACCATTGCGCGCAAGCTGATCTTTCGCGCAGCCAGAACCGAGGGGTGCTGCGACGGAGTGAATCCGCCACGCTCGGTTTGGACCTCTGGAAAGGGCGCCCTCCATTGCAGGAGGTTTTGCCGTGTCCAGTTCCCACACCCTTCGTCTCGCCATTGCCACGTCCGTGATCGTTCCGGGCATTCATCCCGACGACGCCCATCTCGCGGTCTCGCTTCAACGCCTCGGCATCGAACCGACGGCATGCGTCTGGAACGATCCGGACGTGAACTGGTCGCATTTCGACGCCGTGCTGATGCGCTCCACCTGGGACTACTTCAAGCACTACCCGGCCTTCAGGCAATGGCTCGATCAGCTGCCTGTTCCGACGATCAACAACAAGGCACTGTTGCGCTGGAATAGCGACAAACGCTACCTGCTC
>DASXND010000321.1:0-2688 GCA_036495265.1 Dyella sp. | reverse complement strand
GGGATCACGTCGAACTGAAACGCTACGCCGAGCTGGCCAAGAATTTCGCCGATCTGCGGCGCACCGATCTTGTAGTCCGACTTGTCGTCGAAGTAGATCTTGTCGATGGTGCCGCCGGTGGTGACGATGGTCAGATGCTGCATGGTCGGAAGTCGCGAGGGGGATTGGGGGCGCATTTTAGCTGGTAGCGCGTGCTTTCGCCGGAACGGGCGTAAACCGCCATTGCATCGAGCAATGGGCTCAGTGCGGCCCAAGCAGCAAGGCGGTGTCGGTGGCGTCGGTGCTGCCGAGGCGTATCAGGCCGTGTCCGACGAAACGCCGCAATGCCGCGCCAGCCCGCGCACCGTCGTGAGGCGCCGACCAGGTGTCGTGGCGCGCCAGCAACGCCGCAGCGGCGCATCGCGCCAGCGTAAAGGCGAGGCCGCGAGCGCCAGCTTCCAGCGCATCGCGATCCTGGGCTCGCCGCTCAAGCATGTGCATGGCTGCGTCCAAGGCCGCGTGGATCTCGCCTCGCGCATGCGCATCGATGCTATCCGCCAGCCAGCCTTCGATGGCGATGCGCAAGGCCTGGATGCTGTGGTCGTTCGCCAGTGCACGCAGGCTGTCCAGCGACAGCACGTTGGTGGTGCCTTCCCAGATGGCATAAACCTGCGCATCGCGTAGCAGCTGGGGTAGGCCGGTATCCTCGATATAACCTGCGCCGCCGAAGCACTCCAGGGCTTCCGAACACAGCTTGACGGCCATCTTGCCGGTCCACAGCTTGGTCAGCGGCGTGAGCAGGCGGAGCAAGGCGGCTTCATGCGGTTGGGCCGCGCCATGCTCGACGCGACCGAGCAAATGCGCCACTTCGAAAGCCAGCGCGAACGCCCCTTCGAACTCGGCCTGCATGTCCGCCAGGGTCTGCGCGTGCAGCGGCTGTTCGATCAACGGCCGCCCAAACGCCTGGCGTCGCATGGCGTAGTCGCGCGCCAGGCCAAGGGCGCGCGCCATGCTTGCCACGGCGCAGATGCCGTTCCAGGTGCGCGTGACATTGAGCATCGGTGCGACCTGGCGTACGCCATGGGCGAGTTCGCCCAGCGGCCAGGCGGGCAAGCCGTCCAGGTGGATTTCCGCGGTGGGCAATTCGTGCGTACCGAGTTTGTCCTTGAGTCGATCGATGATCAGCTGCGGCTTGCGGCGATCGCCGTCCATGGTTTCCACGTAGAACAGTGCCAGTGCGCCGGCGCCCGTGCTCGCGCCTTCCGGACGCGCCAGCGCAAGCGCCGCCTCGCCCACTACGGCCGAACTGAACCACTTGCGGCCATGGAGCCGCCACTGGCCGGTGGCGTCCTGCCGTGCGACGGTCTCGGTGTTTCCCACATCCGAGCCGCCCGTGTTTTCGGTCATCCACTGGCCGCTTAGCCAGAAGCTGTTGGCGTCGCGGCTGAGCAGATGCGGCAGGGCGCGCTCCATCAAGGCCTTGTTGCCGGAAGCCTTGAGCGCCGTGGCGGCCCCGTCGGTCATCGCCAGCGGGCAGGTATAAAACTCGCTGGCCAGGTGATACAGGTAAACGCGGGCAAATTCTTCCAGGCGCGCGTGCTCGCTGGCCTCGTGTCCTGAGGCGAGAATCGCGTGCGTCGTGGTGATGCGAGGACCTTCCTGCCATGCATCGGTCAGCTCAATGCGATCGACCCGGTTGCCCCAGGCATCCCACTGGGTAAGTACGGGTTTGCGACGCGTGCTGCGGCAGCTACGCAGCCAGGCCATTTGCGCGTAATCGCCAAGTGCCTGCAGGTCGCCATTCAGTGCGACCCGGCGTGCGGAAGGCAGGGCGCGATCGAGCATGCTGCGCAGCCGATGGTCGTCACGATACGGGTGCGCAAGTTGCGGCGGATCTTGCAGGAATCCCATGGTCGGCCCTCGACGAATCCGTTTCGTCGAGTATAGGCGCCATGCACGGCGACGTTATGCCTTGCGCTTGCGCTTGACACCGGCGCCCAGCGTGCCGATCAGCACGAGTGTCAGGATGATCTCGATCACGCCCAGCCAGCGTTCGTCCGGCGAGCTCCAGGCTTCGGCGATGCCGTGGCAGAAATAGAACAGGCTGAGGATACCCACCCATAGCAGCGCGCGGCGCACGTCGCGGATGGCAAGCAGCGGCAACAGCAGCGGGATGACGGTGATCGCCAGCACCAGCCATACGGGAATGGTTTGCGCCGGAAACAGCCAGCCGTGCCAAACCACTTGCAGCACGAGCAGCGCTGCCCAGGCGACCAGGCCGACGCGATAGGTGGTGGCGATGGGGGCACTCATGCGTTGGCGCCCAGGCGACGCGCCACATCCGCAAGTCGGCGTCCCAGGGCCCGGGCCAGTTCACGTTCGTGTTCGGAGATCGCGTTCTCGCCCTTCGCGCCGGTGACATGGCTGGCGCCATACGGCGTACCACCACTCAGGGTGGAGCTAAGCGCCGGCTCGGTGTAAGGCAGGCCGACGATCAGCATGCCGTGATGGAGCAGGGGCAAGGCCATGGTCAGCAGGGTGGATTCCTGCCCGCCGTGCATGGTGCTGGTGGCGGTGAACAACGCCGCGGGTTTGCCGGCCAGCGCGCCGCTGGCCCATTCGGCACCGGTGGAGTCCAGGAAATACTTGAGCGGTGCGGCCATATTGCCGAAGCGCGTGGGGCTGCCCAGTGCCAGGCCAACGCAATCG
>DASXND010000320.1:0-2769 GCA_036495265.1 Dyella sp. | reverse complement strand
CCGACCAGGGCAAAGATCATCGTGTCGGCCATGGGCTTGAACAGGACGCCAGAGGGCCCCGACAGCACGTAGATCGGCAGGAAGCTGACCACGATGACGGCCACCGCATAGAACAGCGGGCGATCCACCTCGGCCGCCGCGTCGCGGATAATCTCCTTGACGTTGAGCGGCGTCCCCTTGCGCTCGGCGATCTGGCGGAAGATGTTTTCCACCATCACCACGGCGGCATCCACCAGGATGCCGAAGTCGACGGCGCCAATCGAAAGCAGGTTGGCCGATGCGCCCTGCAGATCCAGGCAGATGAATGCGAACAGCAAGGCCAACGGAATCGTGGTGGCGACGATCAAGCCCGCACGCACGTCGTAGAGGAAAAAAATCAGGATCACCACGACCAGCAACATGCCGCGCAGAAGGTTGTCCTCGACGATCCTGGTGGTCAGCGCGATGAGATCGGTGCGGTCGTAGAACGGCACGACCTTGACGTCCTTGGGCAGGATCTGGTCGTTGAGCTCCGTGGTCTTGGCTTCGACGCGCTTCAGCACGTCCTGGGTCTTTTCACCGGTGCGCAGCCGGATCACACCCTCCACGGCGTCGTCCTGCTTCTCGTAACCGAACTCGCCAAGGCGAGGGGCGATGCCGATGACGACGCGGCCGACGTCCTTCACCAGCACCGGGGTGCCGTCGTGCACAACCACCACGACGTTGCCGATGTCCTCCAGCGTCTCCATGCGCCCCGCACCGCGCACGTAGTAAAACTGCCCGCCCTGCGAATAGAAGCCGCCACCGGCGTTGGCATTGTTGGCCGTGAGCGCGGCCTCCACCTGCACCGCCGACAAGCTCACCGCCGCGATCTTGGCCTGGTCGAGCAACACCTGATACTGCATGGTGCCGCCGCCGAAGCCGGAATCGTCAGCCACGCCGGGAACGGATTTGTACTGCGGTTCGACCGTCCAGTCCTCGAGCGTCTTGAGCTCCATCGGCGAGCGGTCCGAACTTTGCAGCACATACCGATAGATCAGCCCCGATGGGGCGGACAACGGTGCCACCGAAGGCGTGACGCCGCTCGGCAAGGTCAGGTCGCCCAGTCGGTTGAAGACCTCCTGGCGTGCAAAATTATTGTCCGTGCCATTCTGGAACGTGAGGATGACGTCGGATAAACCGTAGAGCGAGATGGACCGTGTGTTAGCCGTCTTCGGCGTGCCGTTCATGCCCAGCTCGACCGGAACCGTGATCAGGCGCTCCACTTCCTCGGCGGCGTGCCCGGGCCATTGGGTAATGATCTCGACAATGGGCGGGGAGAGATCGGGATAGGCATCCACCGGCAGGCGCGCAAGCGAGCGCGCGCCGGCACCGACCAACAGGAGCGTCATCAGGATGACCAGGAACGGTTGGCCCAACGACGCGGCCACCAGTCGGTTCATGAACGACGCGGTACGCGACGGCGATACGCCTGGAGGCAGCTGGTCGCTCATTGGTCTTGCATGAACTGGACAAAGATGCCGCCGTCGACCACCACCTGCTCACCGGCCTGTATGCCGGAGGCGATATCGAACTGGTCTGCGCTTCGATAGCCCACCGTCACCGGTCGCCGCGCGAAGCTGCCATCGCGCTGGGCGACATAGACAAACGGAAGATTCTCGTCGTCGCGCAGGATCGCCGACACCGGAACCAGCAGTCCGCTGGTTTCCTGGCGCGCGTGAATCCTCACCTTGACGTACATCTGCTTCTTCAGCAGACCCGCGGGGTTATCGACCAGCACGCGGGCTGCGACCAGACGCGTATCCGGGTTCACCAGGGCCGCGATATTGGACACCGTGCCCGACATGCTTTTGGGTGCGGCGGCCGTTACCACGTCAGCCGAATCACCCAGGCTGATGGCGGAGAGGTCCGACTCGGGCACCTGCGCCATGACCCATACGCGCGAAAGATCGGCGACGGTGAACGCCGGCGTCGTGCCCGCCTGCAGCAATTGCCCGGGCGTAATCTGTTTGTCCACTACCGTGCCGGTAATCGGCGAGCGGATAAAACCCTCGATAGGCGATATCGACCGACCTTCCTCGATGGCCTTGATGGTATGCGGATCCACGTTCAACGCTGTCAATGCCTTCAGCGCCGCATCGCGATCCGCATCGGCGTTGGCGGCATCCGTTTCGGCCTGATCTTCCTCACGCTGCGCCACGCCCTGATGCTGGACCAGATCCTTTTCCAGGTCGGCCAGGCGACGCGCGGTGTGCGCGGTGGTGAGCGCCTTGCGATAGGCACTGATGGCTGCGGCGAAATCGGGCGAATCCACGACGGCCAGCGGATCACCCTTCTTGACCCGGTCGCCAATGTCCACCAGCAGCCGCGATACCGGGCCTGAGATCGGCGCCAGGACGGCGGTGGCCTGATCGTTGTCGAAGTCCACCGAACCCGTGGTCTCGATGGTCTTATGGAACTTGGACGCCACCACCGTGTAAAGGCGAAGGTGCTCGCGCTGCGCTGCGGTAAGCGTCACGTTATGCGCCTCTCCGGTAGCGGGCGGCGCACTGTCATCCGTCTTGCTCGAGCAGCCGGCAAGCATCATCAGGGCAGCCACCACCAGCAAGGTAACGGGAGGCACAAGCCTGCCCGCATGCCACGCCGTCAGCACGCCGTAAAACCGTCTATTTATCATTTTTGTCCTGGGCTAGATCGGCGCGATTCCACCAGCCACCGCCAAGCGCCTGAAACAGCGCCGCCGTGTCGGCATAGCGATTGGCCTGGGCTTGCACCAGGTTGATCCGCGCT
>DASXND010000319.1:0-10683 GCA_036495265.1 Dyella sp. | reverse complement strand
CCCCTGGTGCGGGCACAGTTGCTGCAATTGGGGCCCCAGGATCACCTGCTGGTGTTCACGGCGCATCACATCGTCTGCGATGGATGGTCGTTCGGCGTCATCGTGCGCGATCTCGCCGCCTTGTATGCCCAACAGACCGGTCAGGGCGGCGGCGTAGGCCCGGTCGATGGATTCACCGATTTCGCGCTGGCCGAAGCCAACCGCGCGATCACGGACGAGGGCCAGGCCGCCGAACACTATTGGCTGAAGCAATTCAGCGGTGTGAGCTCCTCTCTCGATCTGCCCACCGACCGCCCTCGCCCACGTCGACGTACGTTTGCCTCCAAACGCGAGGACTACACACTCGATGCCGCCCTGGTCGCCCACATCAAGCGCATGGGTGCGCAACGCGGCGCCAGCCTCTATGCCACCTTGCTTGCAGGGTTCGGCCTGCTGCTGCAACGCCTGAGCGGCCAGGACGACGTGGTGATCGGCATTCCTTCGGCAGGACAGGCTGCGGGTGGGCACGACGCCCTGGTCGGCCACTGCGTCAACGTACTGCCATTGCGCGTGGTCATGGATCGCGCGGCGCCTTTTTCAACGGGCCTGGGTCAGGTGCGCGGTGATTTGCTGGACGCCTTCGAGCACCAGCAATACACGCTTGGCAGCCTGCTCGCGCGTCTTGCGCTGCCGCGCGATCCCAGTCGCCTGCCGCTGGTCAGCGTGCTGTTCAATCTTGATCAGGCACTGGATGAGCGGACCGTATCGTTCCCTGGTCTCGACTTCGACTTCTCCGGCAATCCGCGCGCGTTCGAGAACTTCGAGCTGTTCGTCAACGCCGTGCAGGTGGCGGGTAGCGTGCGACTGGAATGCCAGTACAACAGCGACCTGTTTCGTGCCGAAACCGTTCACGGCTGGCTCGATGCGTACGAATCCCTGCTGCGCCATGCGGTCGCCGCACCTGACGCCGCCGCTGGCGCGCTCGGACTGATCTCCGGATCCGCGCACCTCGCGTTGCAATCGCTGCAACCCGTAGCCACACCCTATCCTCCGGCACAGCTTGCGCATCAGTATTTCGAAGCACAGGTGGACCGCGCGCCGGGACGCGCTGCGGTCAGGCATGGCGCGACACGGCTCAGCTATGCGGAACTGGAGGCGCGCTCCAACCGCATCGCCCATGTACTGCGCGAGCGCGGCGTGGGCCGTGGCTCGCTGGTCGGGCTCTCGCTTACGCGCGGCACCGACATGGTCGCCGCCGTGCTGGCTGTACTCAAGTCGGGTGCGGGCTATGTGCCGCTGGACCCGTGCTTCCCCGCCGATCGCCTGGCCTTTATGGCCGAAGATGCCGCGCTTGCCGCCCTGGTGGTGAACAACACGGTACCCGCCGCCTTCGATTTCCCCACTTCACACGTACTGTCGCTGACAGCCGATGCCGCGGAGATCGAGCGTGCGAGTCAGGAACGGTTGGAGTGCAGTGATCGTACCGCCGCGCCGGATTCCGTCGCCTACCTGATCTTCACCTCCGGCTCCACCGGCCGACCCAAGGGCGTGCGCGTGCCGCACCGCACGACGTCGAATTTCCTCACCAGCATGCAGCGCGTGCCGGGCATTAGCGAGAATGATCATCTGGTCGCCGTCACCACACTGTCGTTCGACATCGCCTTCATGGAATTGATGTTGCCGCTGAGCGTCGGTGCCGAAATCATCGTGGCCGACCACGACGACGTGCGCGACGGTGCCGCCCTGCGCACCCTGGTCGAACGCAGTGGCGCGACCATGATGCAGGCCACCCCAGCGGGCTGGCGCATCCTGATCGAATCGGGCTGGCATGGGCGTCCGGATTTTCGCGCCGTATCCGGTGGCGAGCCGCTGCAGCTCGATCTGGCCGAAGCCCTGCTCAAGCGCTGCGGTGAAGTGTGGAATGGCTACGGCCCCACCGAGACCACGGTGTATTCCACCTATTGGCGTGTCGACCAGCCGCGTGACGGCATTTATATCGGTCGCCCCATCGCCAACACCGCCATCCATATTCTCGACGAACTGGCCGCACCGTGCCCGCTGGGCGTACCAGGCGAAATCTATATCGGCGGTGCAGGCGTCGCGCTGGGTTATCTGAACCGGCCGGAGCTCACGGCAGAACGCTTCATCCCCGATCCCTTCGCGGGCACGCCGGAAGCCCGCATGTACCGCACCGGCGATCGCGGACGCTGGCTGGCCAATGGCCAACTCGAACACCTGGGCCGACTGGATTTCCAGGTGAAGGTGCGTGGTTATCGCATCGAGCTGGGCGAAATCGAAGCCGTGCTTGCCGACGTGCCGGATGTCGCGCGTGCCGTCGTGATGGCACGAGAAGACCGCCCGGGTGACGTTCGCCTGGTGGCCTATGTGGTGCCACGCCAGGGCGCCTCGCTGGATGAGGAAACCTTGCGCGCCGCCATGAAGCAGCGCCTGCCCGAATACATGCTGCCGCAGCACGTCATGCAGCTGGAGGCGGTACCCCTGCTGCCGAATGGCAAGATCGACCGCAAGGCCCTGCCCGCGCCGCCCGTTCAATCCGTAGCCGCTGGAAGGGAACGGGTCGCCCCGCGCACCGACACCGAACAGCGCGTCGCCGGAGCCATGGAGACCGTGCTGGCGCTGCCGGAACTCGACGTACGCGACAACTTCTTCGCGCTCGGCGGTCATTCGCTGCTGGCCGCGCAGCTTACCGCGCGGCTCAATCGCGACTTCGGCATAGCGCTGTCGTTCCGCACCCTGTTTGACGCACCCACCATCGAGAGCCTGGCAGCCGCCATCGACACCCAGGCCGCCAGTGGTGCTGCCACGGCGGTTGCGCCAATCCAGCACCGGTCCACGCAGGACCGCGCACCGCTGTCCTTGATGCAAAAGCGCCTGTGGGCACTGGAAGAGCTGCAACCCGGACGCGTCACCTATAACGCGCCTTCGGCACACCGTTTGCGTGGGCATCTCGATGAAGCCGCGTTTGAACAGGCCATGCAGGAACTCACGCGTCGCCAGCCGATCATGCGCACGGCCTTTCGCCACACGGGCAAAGACATCGAGCAGATCGTCGAAGGCAGCGTCGATACCGGCCTGTTTCCCGCCGAAGATCTCTCGGCGCTGCTGGAAGACGAGCGTGACCGCGTGCTGATGCAGCGTCTGCAGACGCTCACCGACACACCCTTCGAACTCACCCGCGCGCCGTTGTTCAGCGCACGTATGTTCCGGCTCGGCGAAGACGACCATGTGTTCTTCTTCATGCCTCACCACATCATCTGGGACGGCTGGTCGTTCGACATCCTGTATGCGGAACTCTCCCAGCTATATCGTGCATTCGCCCAAGGTTCGCCCTCGCCACTGGCACCTCTGCCGGTGAGCTATGGCGACTTCGCCGCCTGGCATGCGCAATGGCTGGAAAGCGAACCGTTCCAGTCACAGCTCGCCTACTGGCGCGAGCGCCTGACCAGGGTGGAGGAAACCCGCGCGCTGCCCACCGACCACGCCCGGCGCCCAGGCATGTCGGGCGTCGGCCGTACCGAATGGATACGGGTCCCAAGGGAGGCCACCGATAGCCTGCACGGCGTCGCCCGCCAGGCCGACGCCACGCTCAACATGACCCTGCTGGCGCTGTACTACGTCTTGCTCAGCGGCATGACGGGTGAACATCATCTGGTGATCGGCACACCGGTGCGCGGGCGCAACCAGACTGAAGTCGAATCGGTCATGGGTTACTTCAATAACCTCCTGCCGCTGCACGTCAAAGTGGATCCGGCGCTGCCGTTCCTCGACTTCGTGCGACAGGTGCGCACTACCGCCATCGAAAGCTTTGGCTATCCGGACGTGCCACTCGAGTATCTCCAACGTGAATTGCGTAGCGGCCATGGCAATGGCGCCGTGCTTTACCAGGCCTTGTTCTCGTTCCAGGACGCACGCCAGCGCATCGTGGACTGGGGCGGCCTGAGCCATGAGCAGATCCTGCTCTTCCAGAGCGGTGCCACCGAAGACCTCGGCCTGTGGTTCCTGGAAAACAGCAAGGGCATGCTCGGTGGCGTCACCTACAACGCCGACATCCTGCAAGGTGATACCGCACGCCTCCTGCGCGACCGCTATCTCGCACTGATGGCGCGCGTCAGCGAAAACCCGACGCAATCGATCGACTCTCTCAATGCCATCAGCGCCGCCGAGCTGGAACAGGTACGGCAGTGGCATGCCGCACCGACGTCTTCATCCGCTGCGAACAACGTGGTCGCGCTGTTCGAAGCCCAGGCGGACCGCACACCGGCTCAGACCGCCGTACACGCAGGTAGCTGGGGTACGCCTTATGCGGAGCTCGAGCAACGCGCCAATCGCATCGCCACCTGCCTTCGCCAACGCGGTATCGGCGCGGGTGTCGCCGTAGGTCTTTGCCTCGAACCCGGCCTCGACCGCATGGCCAGCATGCTCGGCATTCTCAAGGCGGGCGGTAGCTGCGTGCTGCTTGACCCGACGGACCCGGTAGCCCGATTGCACGACATCATCATCGACGCAGAAGTCGACCTGCTGGTGGGTGAGGCTTCGCTTGAAGCTACCCTGGGTTGGCCGCGGATGAAGGCATTGTGGCTCGATGCGGATACCAGCGAAATCATTACCGCATCGAGCGAACGCGACGAAGCGGGCGGGGTTTCCCCGGATGCCGTGGCATTCGCCCTCTATGGCCGAGGATCGAGCGGCCAACCGCTGGGCACGGCGATCACACACCGTGCGCTCGCCCATCTGGTGACCGGACTCAACGACACGCTGGGCGTTGGCGCTGGAGATCGCGTTCTCGGCACGGCAGCTTCGGCCACCGGCCTATCGATCATCGAGCGGCTGTTGCCACTTTGTAGCGGTGCAACCTTTGTCCTGGGCAGTCCGCACGACGTGATCGACGGCACGGCTCTCGCGGATCTGGTGCAGGACAGTGGCGCCAATGTGATGTTTGCCACTCCCAGCACCTGGCAATCGCTGCTTGCTGCCGGCTGGCCCGGCAACCCGCAGCTCAAGGCCGTTTGTTTTGGCGAGAGGCCCAGTCCAGAACTTGTCACGACGCTGATCGCGCAGTGTGCCGGGCTGTGGAATATGTTCGGTACCGACGATGGCGCACTGGTGGCGAGCGCAGGTGCCGTCGCGCGTCCGAGCGACAGCGTCCACAGCGGACGTCCACTGGCTGGCGCCCAGGTGTGGATCCTCGACCATCAGCAGCGTCCCTGCCCGGTCGGCGCCATTGGCGACATTGCGGTGGGCGGTGACGTACTCAGCAAGCCGTTCGGATGTCGCACCAGGGCCGCGAACACCGATCTGATATCCATCCCTCAGGCAGCATCGCCGCTTGTGCTGACAGGCTTCCGCGGCCGCTGGCTGGCCGATGGGCATCTGCAGGCGATGGGTCGTCTCGACCGCCGCCTGCTCGTGAATGGATGGGACGTGGAACCGGACGCGATCGAAGCGCGCTTGTTGGCCAGTCCGGGAGTGGCGCAGGCCATCGCGGTGGTCCGCGCGGATGCGTCCGCCAGCCCACAGATCGACGCCTACGTCGTCGCCGCAGCGAATGCCCCGATCGACCGCGATCGACTGCGCATCGCGCTGGGCAACATGCTGCCTGGCTACGCCATGCCGCGAAATCTACTTATTGTCGATGCCCTGCCGAAGACAGCCCGTGGCGAGGTGGATCTTTCCGCGCTCCCCCTCCCTAATCAGCAGTCCGACGATCTGACTGCGCTCGCTATTCAGCCGAAGACGCCTGACGAACAACGACTCGCGACGCTATGGGGTGAGCTGCTCAATCTCACGCAGGTGCACACCAGCGACAACTTCTTCGACATCGGCGGACATTCGCTGCTGGCAGTGGAAATGGCTGCACGGGTGCAGCGCGAAACCGGCGTGCGACTGAATCTTCTCGATATCGCTAACGGCACGCTGGGCACCCTGGCGGCAGAGCTGAGCAACGGGCCGGTGCAACCTGAAAAGCCAGCTCGCCTGGGGCAGCGCCTGCGCAGTTTGTTCGGGCGGCGCTGATATGAATGCATCGGTTTGGGGGAAGCCGATATGAGCTCGCTGACTTACGCAGCGTTTCTGGCATCGGGCTGGCTGCTGACCTATGTCTTCGTGGGCTACCCGCTCTGCATCCGGATACTCGCTCGCTGGAGTCCGCGGCGGGTGGACAAGCAAACGGTAACGCCGACGGTAACCGTGATCATCGTGGTCCAGAACGGCGCGCAGCATATCCAGTCGAAGCTGGCCAACCTGGACACGCTCAACTATCCGCAAGAGTTGATCGAGATCATCGTGGTATGTGACGGTTGCCGCGATGGCACGGCTTCCCTGGCGCGCCAGTTCGGCGATTCACGCGTTCGCGTACTCGACTACGTGCCCCGGCGCGGCAAGGCAATCTGCCTCAACAGTGCAGTGACCCGTGCGCGCGGCGACGTACTGATGCTTACCGAGGTGCGCCAGAAGCTGGCACCCATCGCCTTGCGCGAACTGGTCGCCAACCTCGCCGACGACAGGGTCGGTGCCGTCGGCGGCGAATTGTTGCCGGCCAACAACGAAACCACGTTCGCCGAGGGCGTCGATGCCTACTGGCGCTACGAAAAAATGATACGACTGGCGGAGAGCCAGTCGGGCTCGACCATCGGCGTCAGCAACGCGCTCTACGTGATCCGGCGTGAACTCTACGAACCGCTGCCGCCTGGCACGATGCTGGACGACGTGCTCGTCCCGATGCGCGTCATCGCTCGTGGCCGGCGGGTGGTGTTCGAACCACGCGCGCTTGCCTGGGATCGACTGGCCCAACATCCCGAGGAAGACCGGGAGCGCCGTATCCACAACTTCATGGGCCACGTTCAACTTGTCCGGCTGGCACCCTGGCTGCTTTCGCCCCAGGACAATCCGGTCTGGCTGCGATTTGTCAGTCACAAGATGCTCCGCCTGGCGGCCCCATGGTTGCTGTTGACGGTCGCATTGACGTCCGCGCTCCTGGCACGGCGGCACTTCGCTTGCGCCACCACCCTGGCGCTACTTCTCGCGGGCGTGACCCTGGTGGCCGCCGGTCGACTGCGACCGGCGCTGACACGCTGGCTGCCCGTACGCCTGGCGGTCACATTCTTCTACCTCAATCTCTTTTCTGCGCAGGCGCTGGTGACGTTCGCCCGCAATCGAGGATCCCATCCATGGTGATGCAGATGGAAGACCGCGGCACCATTGTTGGCCTACGCGGGCAACTGGGTGAGCTGTGCTACAGCAGCGGCCTGCTGCATTCGCTGCAACGCGTTCGCTCATGGTTGCAGAAGGATTTGCGCATACTCGCCTACCATCGCGTGCTGCCACTACCGGATCCGGCCACGTATGAGTTCGACCTCGAACTGATCAGCACGCCACCGGAACGCTTCCGCGAGCAGATGCTGCTGCTCAAGCAGCGCTATAACCCCATGCGCCTGGGCGATGTCGCCGCTGCTCTCAATGCCGGCAAGCAGTTGCCGGCCGATGCCGTCGTGGTGACGTTCGACGATGGCTATGACGACAACTACAATGTGGCCTTTCCAATCCTGCGTGAGCTTGGCGTACCCGCCACGTTCTTCGTATCCACCGGCCATATCGACAGTGGTCGGCCGTACTGCTACGACTGGCTGGTACACATGATCCTGGTGACCGGCGTATCGCAGCTGGTGCTGCCGGAACTGGGTATGGATGTCACGCTCCCCGCCGATCGTCAGGCGCGCCGCGCGATCGCAACCGACGTGCTGTGCCGCATGAAGGAGCTGGGTTCGCTCAAACAGGCGGCGATGATCCAGCGGCTCGAAGAGAAGTGGCAGTTACCTTCGGACACGGCACCCGCCGAATGCCGTCCCATGAGCTGGGACCAGATCCGCGAAATGCACGCGGCCGGTTTTGAAATCGGTTCGCATGGCGTCCATCACTGGATGCTGTCCAAGCTGCCGCAGGCGGAACTGGAGAGCGAAGTGCGCGATTCGAAGGCCGCACTTGAACGCGAACTCGGCAGCATGCCGCTGCTGATGTCCTATCCAGTGGGTAGTACTCGCGCCTTTGACGAGCGCGTGATCGATATCACCCGCGATGCCGGCTTCCAGCTGGCCTGCAGCTATATGAGCGGAACCAATCCGCAACCCGTGTCCAATCGCTACGCGCTCAATCGCCTGGCGATCGAGCGCAATATGGGCAAGGGTTGGTTCGCCTCCATGCT
Source organism: Dyella sp. (assembly GCA_036495265.1). Taxonomy (GTDB): domain Bacteria; phylum Pseudomonadota; class Gammaproteobacteria; order Xanthomonadales; family Rhodanobacteraceae; genus Dyella. The sequence goes on along the minus strand of DASXND010000319.1, from coordinate 2,486 downwards.
CACCATGCCTCACCTGATGAGCTATCCCACGCCCGACCATCCGAGCGGGAGGGGTGAGGTGCCGCCATGTTCCCACTGATCCTGCTCTACGTGGTCCTGACCATCGTCAGGCCACAGGACTATATGCCGGCGCTGGTTGGCGTACCGGTGTTGTCGGTGGTGTTGATGTTGGCCTTCGCCAGCTGGCTTGCGTCCAGCGCCAAGACCTTTGCCGCGCCGCAGTTCGTGATACTGCCGATTTTTCTGGTCGTGTTGATGGTTTCAACGGCGGTCAACGGCTGGTTCGGCGGCGCCCTGGACCAGCTGCAGAAATTCGGTCCCGTCGTGATTGCCTTCTTCGTCTTCGCCGCGGCCTGTACCCAGCCCCGCCATCTGTTGGTTTCCATGGCGGTCATCGTGCTGTGTGCAGCCGTGCTGGCCTTGCATGGTATCGAGCAGGCGAGGACCGGCATGGGCTGGACCGGCGTGCCGATCGGCGAGGACGGTCGCATCCAGTACGTGGGCATTTTCAACGATCCCAACGATCTTGGCCTGCTGTTCGTCACGGCGCTGCCGATGTCGGTCCTGCTCAGCCGCCATGGCGGTTTTATCGGGCGCCTGTTCTGGCTGGGTTGCAGCGCCTTGCTGCTGTACGGCGTGTACCTGACCAATTCGCGCGGTGCGCTGCTTGCCGTGCTGATGGTGGCCGGCGTCTATATCTGGCGCCGCCGTGGTGCGGTGCTGGCAAGCCTGCTCGCCGCCGCCGGCCTGGCCGGCATGAAGCTGCTGTCCTCACGCATGCAGGAACTCGATGCCGGCGAGGAGTCTGCCAGCGGCCGCGTGGACGCCTGGTACACCGGCATGCACTTGTTCACCTCGCACCCCATCTTCGGCGTCGGCGCGGGCAATTTCACCGAATACAACGATCTCACTGCGCACAATTCGTTCGTACTGGTGCTGGCCGAGACCGGTTTCGTCGGCTACGCCTTGTGGCTGGCCTTTGTTTGCTACAGCTTCTGGATGATGCTGTCGCTGCTGCGCTACACGCCTGCCGATACCGACGATCAGATACGGCCCGCCCAGCTGCAGCGTGAGCGATCGGTCGCGCTCACCCTGCTGCTAACGCTGTGCGGCTTGTTCACCGCCGCCTTCTTTCTCAGCCGCAGCTATACGATCGTGATGTACCTGATCATCGCCATGGTCACCGGCCATTACGTCGGGGCCCGCCAACGCCTGCCCGGCCTGCGCGGCTTTACCCTGGGCAACGACTGGTGGCGCTGGGTGCCAGCAGCCATGGGAAGCATTGTGGGCTTGTTCGTACTGGTCGCCATCCTGCTGAGGACGTCCGGATGAATGCCTTGGGCGCAAACCAACGGCGCCGCGCACGCACGGGCGTGTGGATCGCTCATGAACTTCGGGGGACTGCGCGATGAGTGGCTGGTACGAGCGAGCCTTCCGCCACGTGTTGTACCCGGCTTATGAAAGCGGGCTGCGCCGCCGCGGTACGCTGGCCTGGCTCACCGCCTACGAGCGCGACCAATGGCTGGCACCGGAGCGAATGGCCGCGCTGCAGTTCGAACGGCTCAAGCGCCTGCTGGATCACTGCTATCGGGAAGTGCCTTATTACCGTACGCGCTGGCACGCACTGGATATCCATCCGGGCGATATCCGCAATCCCGAGGATGTCGCCCGGCTGCCGCCACTGACCAAGGCGGACATCCGCGAACACGCCGATGAACTGGTGGCGGAAAGCTGGCGCGGGCGTCTGCTCTACAAGGCAACCGGCGGCTCCACCGGCGAACCGCTACGCTTCGGCTATACGCGCGAAAGCAACGAACGCCGCGTGGCGGTGATGTGGCGCGGCTACGCCTGGGCGGGCTCGCGCATGGGCAAACGCACGCTGTTCCTGTGGGGCGGCACGGTCGGTTCACCCAGTCGCGCCCATCAGCTCAAGGATCGCCTGTACAACGCGGCATTCGCGCGACGCATGCTCAATAGTTTTCAGATGACGGAGGCGAACATGGCCTCCTACGCCGACGCCATCGACCGCTATCGCCCCGATATCATCGTCGGCTATGTCGGCCCGCTGATGCGCATGGCGCAATGGCTGCTTGCGACGGGACGTACGCCGCACCGTGCGCAGGCGGTGATCGGCGGTGCCGAGGCGCTGCACGAGTTTCAGCGCCTGACCATCGAACAGGCGTTTGGCTGCCCAGTGTTCAATACCTACGGCTGTCGCGAGTTCATGCTGATCGCCGCGGAGTGCGATCAGCACAGCGGCCTGCACGTCAATGCCGACCATTTGCTACTGGAACTGCTCGATGCGAACGGCGTGCCGTCCAGCTCGGGCAGCGGCGAGGTAGCCGTCACCGACCTGTTCAACTACGGCATGCCATTCATCCGTTACGTCAATGGCGACATGGCGACCGCTTCCGCCGAACGCTGTGCCTGCGGGCGTGGCTTGCCGCTACTGCGGCACATCGACGGTCGCGTGCTGGATGCCATTC
>DASXND010000318.1:0-7674 GCA_036495265.1 Dyella sp. | reverse complement strand
TCGGAAGTCGAAGCGCAGCACAGCATCGGCTTGCGTGTCATCGCCATCTACAAGGCGGTGAAAACCGTCTGCCTGATTCTGGTGGCGGCCTTCGCGTTTCACCTGGATCGCGAACAGAATTTCGAGAAGCTGGTGCACTGGCTGGAGCACCTGTCGCTCAGCGACAGCAATGGCTTGCGCTGGCGACTGGTCGAGCTATTGCAGCAGATGGGCCCGAGCAAGTTCGTCGCGATCGGGCTGGTTGCACTGGCCTATGCGGCGATCTTCGCCACCGAAGGTACCGGGCTGTGGCTGCGCAAACATTGGGCCGAGTGGTTCACGGTGATCGCCACGGGCTCGCTGATTCCCGTCGAGTTCTACGAGACGCTGCATCGCTTCAGCTGGTTGAAGTTGGGAGCACTGGTGGCGAACGTCGCCATCGTGATCTACCTGGTGAGGATTGCGATGCAGCCGCGACCGCCGAAGGTGAAGGCGAAGTGATCCGCTGGCTGGTGATCGCGCGATAGCGCTGCACCGTGATATCGCAGCATGACCGCCAGCCTGGTTGGCGCACAGGGACCCTAAGGTCAAAACTGTAGCAACTGTGTTCCTCAGCCATTCGGATGGGCGGCTATCGCCTCCCGCATTCTGGCGTTAAGGATGGTCAGGAGCTTGCGCATGGCGGCGACGAGGGCGACCTTCTTGAGCTTTCCTCGTGCCAGGAGTCCTTGGTAAAAGGCCCGCAAGGAAGGCTCGTAACGGACGGCGGACAGGGTTGCCATATACATGGCCACACGCGGCGCGGCGCGGCCGCCCCAGGTCGTACGTTGGCCCTTGAAGGTGCCGCTGTCGCGCGACAGCGGTGCCATGCCGTAGAGCTTTGCAGCCGATTTTCGATTGAGATAGCCCAGTTCTGGCATATCGCAGATGATGGCGGTCAACAGCCCTTGTCCCACGCCTTTGATCGAGCCCAGGACCCGACGCTGGAAGGTGTCGGCGATCTGTTCGCCGATGGTTGCGTCCAGCTGATCACGATCGGCTTCAAGTCGACGGATGTTTTCATCCAGCATGGCTCGAAGTGTGGGCTCGGTGATTTGGCGGCAGCGCTGCTTCTCGGCCGAGATCATCTGGATCAGATGGCCCCGGCGCCGGTGAAACTGCTTCAATCGTAAGGCTTTGGCGTCCAGCGGCCGGTAGGCGATCAGGGGCAGTACGCTGGCCATGTGGGCCAGAACTCGAGCATCCAGTCGGTCGGTTTTTGCGAGCTGACCGGTCGCCTTGGCAAAATCGCGCACCTGTCGCGGATTGATCCGCACCATCGGCAGACCCGCGGCGTACAGGCCATCCAAAGCGGCCTGCTCGTAGCCACCGGTGGCCTCAAGTACGACCTGCTGAAGGTTCCACGGCCCGAGCCAGGCGGCCATCTGGGCAAATCCCGCACTGTCATTGGTGAAGCGCTTCACGGTCTTTTCCCCATGAACCGCCACGTCCAAAAAGGCTTTACTCACGTCCACACCGGCACCGATGAAGCGCATCGCGATCTCCGATAGTCTAGGGCTGTCGAGAGTCCTCCTCGCTAGCCCAGCCTTATTTCCGAGCGCGAACTCGGGCAACTGTACGGGCGTCTACGAGGAGATACCGGCGTGGCGACCTGGCTACAGTACGATCGTCGTGGATCACGGAGCAAACGGTCGGCCACGCCGGCTCTCGACACCTAATCTCTCAGATCGGGACCAAATAAGGAGCGCACCCTGTGCGCGACAAACCGGCAGGAATGCCGGTTTGCACAGCGCTAGCTGCCCGCAGGGCGAGGGCCAAGGATGGCCCGAGTGATAAACCAACGGAGCGGTAACGCCGTGATCGCGCACAGGGTGCGCTCCTACACATATTTATTTGATTTCGCCCAGCGTCCAGCCGCCCGCACCAGGCAAGACCGCAATTTGCCGAATGGTCGTGGCGGCGCAGTCGCCAGGCTTGTCCGTGCATTGCGCAAGGGTGATGCGCAGGTGTTGATCGTCGGTAAGGCTGAAATCCGTGAGGCGCGTGGTGGCGGGGATGGCCGCCGCTTCCAGCGCGGTGCCGATGAAGACGCCATTCCGAAACACATAAAGCTGTAGTGCGCTCGGCTGGCATTGTTCGTTCACGGATACCGCGGCCTCGGCAACGTAGGTGTCGCCTTTACGCTGCGCGCGCCCGGTGAGCAGGCGCTGGCCGGTGAGCAAAAAGCGATCCTCGTCGTTCTTCGGCGAGGCAACCAAGGCCTTGCACTGCGGGGGCGATTCCGCGACCGCCGTGCGTTCACTTGGCACCAAGGGCTTCAACGGCCGGGCGACATAGGGGGGCGGCACCGACGCTGCCACCGGGGTGGGCTGTTCCATCCACAGGAACAGCGCCGTTGCACTCAGCATCAACGCGGCCACGGCATACACGCGACCGCGCAACAGCGGGCGGCGGTAGAGGAAGAGCAGGGCGCCCAGTGCCATCAGCGTCGCGATGGGTGCCAACGGGCGCCACAGCATGGCGAGCAGGCCGAGCAGGGCAGCCACCACGGCAACGCTGGAGAGCGGAACCTTGGCGGCAGGCGGTTCATCCGCTGACGTGGGCGGGAGCGGCGATGGCTCTTGCGGCTGTTCGTCGAACTCGGGCAGCGGTGGGGGTAGCTCATGCGATGTTGCTGCTGTTGGCCGGGTAAGGTCATCCGGCGCGGGGGCGCTCGCCGGTAGCGGGGGTGGCAGCAGGGTTTCGATGGCAACGGGCTGCCAGGCAAACCATTGCTGGCCGCCGTCGTGGCACCACTGGTCGCCCGGCAGGGCATAGCGGGCCAGCGCGGCTTCCGGAAGGGGGCCACGCACCTGCTGCTCGCGTCGCAACCAGATCAGCGCGTCGCTATCGGGCAGGGACTCGGCCTCCACGCCCAGGGCGCGTAGCTGGGCCACCTGGGCATCGGCGGAGGCCGGGTCGAGGCCGCGGCGGATGATCAGTGGCGCGCGCTCGAACACGCGTTCGCGAAAGCCGCTCATCTCCATGCCGAAGGCGGCGGCCAGGCGTGCGTGGACGGTGGTGGGGTCCTGCCCATCGAGCAGGCAGCCGGAAAGTACCAGGCAACGGTGGTCCATATCCTTCGATTTCCCCTGCAGTGCCGCGACGTGCACCGATCAGGCAAGGGTAGGTGGGTAGCGCCGGGCGGACAAGCGTTCGCCTGGACTTTGCCTCCCGCTGGGGTGAATACGTCCGCTTGCTGCCCCTACAATGGCTGTTCAAGCTTGGCCATCCGGACTCCCCACGTGATCTCCCGAGAAGAATTCGACTCACTGGCAACGCAGGGTCATACCCGCATTCCGCTCGTGCGAGAGGTGTTTTCCGACCTCGATACGCCGTTGTCGGTCTACCTGAAACTGGCCGACGGCCCGTATACCTTCCTGTTCGAATCGGTCGAGGGCGGCGCCACCTGGGGACGCTATTCCATCATTGGCCTGCCGGCGAAGCGTGTATACCGCCTGCGCGGACACGAGCTGGAAGTGGAAGATGCTGGCGAAGTGACCGAACGCCGCCAGGTGGAAGATCCGCTGGGCGAGATCGAGAAGCTCCGCCAGCAATACGACGTGCCGCGCCTGCCGCAGCTGCCGGCGTTCAGCGGAGGGCTGGTCGGCTATTTCGGTTTCGAGACGATTGGTTATATCGAGCCGCGCCTGGCGCGCTGGGATCGTGCCGATGAGTTGGATACGCCCGATGTGTTGCTGATGCTCGCCGAGGAAGTGGCGGTGTTCGACAATCTCAAGGGACGTCTATACCTGATCGTGCATGCCGACCCGTCGCAGCCCCACGCCTATGCCGAAGCCCAGCGTCGCCTGGACGCGCTGGTGTATCGCCTGCGCCAGAGTGGCGTGTCCTATCCCCAGCTCAACCAGTCGACGGCGCTGGACGAGAGCGATTTCAAATCCTCCTTCACCAGGGAGGAGTTCGAGGCGATGGTGGAGCGCGCGAAGGAATACATCCGCGCGGGCGATATCTTCCAGGTGGTGCCGTCGCAGCGGCTGAGCGTGGGTTTCAACGCGCGTCCCGTCGATGTGTATCGCGCGCTGCGTGCCTTGAATCCGTCGCCGTATATGTACTTCGTTGACCTGGGCGCGACGCAGATCGTGGGTTCGTCGCCGGAAATCCTGGCGCGCCTGAAGGACGGCAAAGTCGTGGTCCGCCCGCTCGCCGGCACGCGCAAGCGCGGCGCGACGGAGGAGGAGGACCAGGCACTCGAAGCCGAGCTGCTGGCCGATCCGAAGGAGCGTGCCGAGCACGTCATGCTGATTGACCTTGGTCGCAACGATATTGGCCGCATCAGCGAGACCGGCAGCGTGGAAGTCAGCGAGTCCTTCGCGGTCGAGCGCTATTCGCACGTGATGCACATCGTCTCGCAGGTGCAGGGCAGTGTGCGTCCCGGTGTCGGCTATATGGATGTGCTCAAGGCCACGTTCCCGGCTGGCACGCTCAGCGGGGCGCCGAAGATCCGTGCACTGGAGATCATCCAGGAGCTGGAGCCGTACAAGCGCAACATCTACGCCGGTGCCATCGGCTGGATCGGCTGGTGGGGTGATGCGGATACGGCCATTGCCATCCGCACCGCCGTGATCCAGGGCGGGCGCCTGCATGTGCAGGCCGGTGCCGGCATCGTCTATGACTCCGATCCCGCCTCCGAGTGGGAGGAGACCATGAACAAGGGTCGCGCGTTGTTCCGGGCTGTTGCGCAGGCGGCGAAAGGGCTATGAGCATGCGTCGGCACGTAGTGTTGCCTTGTGTGCTGGGGCTGACCGGCAGCCTGCTCGCCACCCCCGTGCCGGCACGCCCACCCGACACGCCGGCGGTGTGGCGCGACGACTTCACCTCCCGCGTGGAAGTGCTGGCGCTGTTGCAGTCGCTCAATGCCGACCTGTTGAGCCATCCGAGTGCCACGCTGACCCTGGAGCGCTGGTGCGGGTCGCACCAACTGGCGGCCGAGGCCAAGGTCGTGGCCGAGCGCGTGCACGGAGTGGACAAGCCGTTGCCAGAAAGCGCACGCGAACAACTTGGCATCGGTCCGGACGAATCCGTGCGATACCGCCGCGTGCAACTCGCTTGCGGCGGCCATGTGCTGTCCGAGGCCGATAACTGGTATGTGCCGAGTCGACTCACCGACGCGATGAATCACGAGCTCGACACCACCGACACGCCGTTCGGCAAGGTGGTGCAGCCCTTGCATTTCCGTCGACAGACCTTATCAGCGGATCTGCTGTGGTCGCCACTACCGCCGGGTTGGGAAAGCGGTGTGCCGCTACCGCCACCACATGCCGGCGCGCTGGAGATTCCGCGCTTCGTGCTGCAGCACCGCGCCGTGCTATACGACCAGGCAAACCGTCCTTTCAGCCTGGTGGTCGAGAGCTATACCTCGGACGTGCTGGCCTTTCCTCCGCCAACCCGCTAGCGGTTGCTCGTAGCGCAGGCGACCCTCTATGTCGGTCAGCCCGTGGTCAAGCCGTCCGCCTCTCTCTCTGTAGTAGCGCACCCTGTGCGCGACCATCAGCAGGACTGCCGCTTCGCACAGCGCTGACTACCGGATGAGAACCTGCGCAACGGTGTCGTCATCGCGCACTTGGTGCGCTCCTACAGGCCCGCTGTGCGCCATCTATTACCTCGCCGTTCATTGCACCGGTACGTCGTAGATCGTGTCCGTCGCCGGTCCCGGCGTCAGCGTGTAGTGCCACCATTCCATCGGGTAGTTGCGGAAACCCCCGTGCTCCATCGCATCGCGCAGCAGGGCACGGTTGGCATGCTGCGAGGGCGTGGCTTGTGGCGAGTCGGTATTCGCCAGCGGGCCGAAGAAATCAAAGCCCGTGCCCATGTCCAGTGGCGCGCAATGGGTATCGCTGGCATCGCATTGCAGCAGGGTCAGATCCACGGTGGCGCCACGACTATGCCCCGACACCGGCGCGATGTAGTCGCCGAGCAGCTTGCTCTTGTCCAGGTCCGGATAATGCGCAGCCTTGGTGCGCTGGTCGGAAAGATCGGCGGCCCAGCGCACAAAGTGCTTCACCGCCCGTGCCGGGCGATAGCAGTCGAACAACTGCAGCCGCAGGTGACGTGGGCGCAGGTCATGTTCGACGCGCGCAAGTGCTTCGGCCGCGGGTCGCAGAAGGAAACATTTTGGCGCGAGATAACCCTCCACCGGTGTGCCAACGAAGTTGTCGCTGCCGGCGTACTTGATGTCTTCGGCGATGTCCGGCACCCGCTGTCGGATATCGACCAGGCCTGCCTGATCGGTTGTCTTGGCGGTCGACAGGACCGGTGTCGAGTCCGCCGCCGCCTGCGCGACCGGCAGCACGCCGGCCAACAGGCCGGTGCCAACCGTCATGGCCAGCGCGAAGGCACCGCCTGGAGCACCGAACACTTTCATGCCCTCTCCCCGTGGTGTGATGGAAGGCATCGTACAGGCGCAGCGCTGCCCGTGGCTCATGCTGGCGGCGCGCGACGGGGGCGGAGCAGCATCTGGCGCCTTGGGGCGATATCCTCGGCGTCGGGCTCCGTTTTTTTTGCGATGCCCGCGCTGGCTTCGACGTAAAGGATCATCATGCGATTGCTCCCCGCCGCAGCACTGTTACTCGCCGTCTCATGGGTTGCCGCACCCGTGCAGGCATACCACGGAAGTGGGCAGTTGCAGGTGCCCCCCTCAGGCGTCATCGGCCTGGACAACGAAGCCATGCTCACCCCTGACTTCTGGATCCAGCAGCTTGCCCAACCCGATCGGGTGCTGCTCGGCGCGGAAGCCATATCCGCGCAGAATACCCGGCTGTTCCAGCTCGATCCGTCCATGCGCGATCTTCGGACGCTGCCGACGATGCTGACGCAAGCGGAGGTGGTGGCCTGGATCAAGGGCATCTCTGAACTGCCCAAGCGGCCGCTGTACGACGAGAAGGGCGAGCCCGTGCCCGCCGACGTGCTTCGGCAGGTTAGCGATCGGCTCGCGCTCGACAGCGTGCCGGCGGAGCAACGCACGCGCTACGGTCTGGTGCTGCGTCGTGCTGCGTTGCGCAGTTTCCCGACTGACTTGCGGGTGTTCACCTCGGCCGACGACAGCGATATCGATCGTTTTCAGGAGACGGCCGAGTTCCCCGGCACGCCGGTGGTGATTGCGCACGAAAGCAGCGATGGCCTATGGCTGTTCGTGCTTAGTCCGCGCTATGCGGCGTGGACGCGCAAGGACAACGTCGCCGAGGGTTCGGCCGAGCAGGTCTTCGGCTATGCGCAAAGGCAGCCGCGGCGCGTGGTGACGGGTCCGCGGGTGGAGACGGTTTACTCGCCCGAACAGCCGGCCGTATCTCAGCTGCAGCTGGATATGGGGGTTGGCGTACCCGTGATGACCGATCATCCCGCCGACCAGCCCGTCAATGGCGAGTCGCCCTATACCGCGCATGTAATCGAACTGCCCATACGGACGACAGGAGGCATGCTCGGCTTCTCGCCCGCGTTGATCCAACGGCATGCGGACACCGCCGCCGATTACTTGCCGCTTACCGAAGCCAACATTCTTCGTCAGGCCTTCAAGTTCCTGGGCGAGCGCTATGGTTGGGGGCATGCCTACGATGGACGTGATTGCAGCGGTTTCGTGGCGGATGTCTATCGCAGCATGGGTGTGCAGATGCCGCGCGATACCGGCAGGCAGGCCGTCAG
>DASXND010000317.1:0-38282 GCA_036495265.1 Dyella sp. | reverse complement strand
CGCACCGAGGCGCACTGGGACAGCTATATCGAGGCCTTGAAGGTCCAGCTCGGGCCCGAGGACGAGGCATTCATCGATGGCCTGGTGCCGCCCGGCCATGCCTCCACCGCGGGCTATACCGACCCTCAATACCCGATCGAGGGACGGCAAGCGCTTTAGCGCCTGGCGAGTTACTCCCTACCTTCGGTGCTGCGGCTCCTTCTCCCCGAAGGGGAGAAGGCTGGGATGAGGGGCGGGTGCTCGCGATGACGTCGCAACCGAGCCTTGTCGCGAGAGTGCCGATTGCGACTACGCTCGATTGTAGCGTTATGGCGAGCACCCGCCCCTTACCCCAACCCTCTCCCCGTAGGGGAGAGGGAGCAGAAGCGAAGGACTCGGCATTCGAGTGCGCTGGAGGGGTCAGCTCAAAAGCCCAGGAGCATTGGCGTGATTGCGCAATGCGCGCAAGCCACCTGCGAGCGAATAGGCATCGTGAAATCCATTGGCACGTAGAAGTCGTGCAGCGTGACTACTGCGCCGTCCACTAGCGCAAACCAACAGCGAGCGACAAGCTGCCAACTCGTTCGCGCGGGCAACGACTTGAGCGGAAGGAATGCCGAGCGACGGGACTCCTGACAGAGGCTCCGTAGCGATTTCGTCGTATTCACGCAGATCAACCACGGTGAAACCGGCGGCGATCGCATCCTCCAAACTATCGAACACGAGATCGATATCACCCAGTTCCAGCGCCAGCGCCTGCTGCGCCACCTCGACACAACCACCGTGCAAGGCACACCCCTGCGCCGCATCGATAGGCAGCCGCTGCATGCTGAGGTCGAGCAGGTTGACCAGCAGCAAGGCGTTGTCCTGCGGGCGTGGTAGATCAAGTAGCAGCTTCAAAGCCTCGGCCGCCTGCATCGTGCCAAGCACCCCGGGCACTGGTCCCAGCACACCAGCCTGCACGCAACTGCCCACCGCCTCCGGCGCGGGCGCCTGCGGCCACAGGCAACGCAGGCAAGGCGTGCCCGGCTGAGCCGGGATCACCTGCAGCTGACCCTCGTACTGGTACACGCTGGCCATGATTAGCGGCGTGCCACTCAGCACCGCAGCATCGCTGCTCAGAAAGCGGCTGCGCATATCGTCGGTGCACTCCACCACCAGATCGAATTGCCGGAATACGTCGACGACGTCGCTGGCGCGCAGCGGCTCCGTCCAGGTGCGTACCGTCACGGCAGGATTGAGCGCAGCGATACGACGTGCGGCCAGATCCACCTTGCGCTGGCCGATGTCGCGCGCGTCGTACATGGTCTGCCGATGCAGATTGCTCGCATCCAGGCGGTCGCTGTCGACAATGCCGAGTGTCCCCACACCCGCGCCCGCCAGGTAGCTGAGTACCGGACAGCCCAGGCCGCCGGCACCGATCACCAGCACGCGCGACGCCGCCAGCTTCGCCTGCCCTGCATCGCCGACCTCGCGCAGACGTGTCTGGCGCGAATAGTCCGGCACAAAGGCGTCGGCGTGGTCATGCTGCGTGTGATGATGCGACTCGTGCTCGTGCTCGCGATACACGTGGGTGCAGGCCACCCAGTCGGACTCGCCAGTGAGATAGTGTTCTTTCTTCCAGATCGGCAGCCGATGCTTGATCTCGTCGATGATGTAGCGGCAGGCGCGGAACGCCTCGTCGCGATGCGGGGCGCAGACGCCCACCCAGACCGCCAGGCCGCCGACGCGCAGATGTCCGCTGCGGTGCATGCAACGCGCGTCGGTCACGCCGTAACGGGCGATGGCTTCGGCCAGGATGCGCTCGCCTTCCGCCTCGGCCAGCTCGGCATAGGCCTCGTACTCCAGGCCATCCACCTCACGCCCGTCATTGCTGTTGCGCACCCAGCCCTCGAACGCACAGAAGCCACCGCTACCGGGATGCTTCAACGCCTCTTGCAGTGATGCCGTGTCGACGGGCTCGCTGGAAAGTCTAAAGCGCATCATCCGCCTGCCACGGGTGGAATGAATACGATGGTATCGCCATCGTGCAGTGGGCGATCCCAGGCACTGAACTGCGCATTGACCGCCACCTTGAGTGCATCGGCCGCCAGCGAAAAACCAAAGCGAGCGCGCAGTTCCTCATACAGCTCGCGCAGCGATGTGGCGACGGTGTTCACCTGCTCGCCACTCATGCCCGCCTGTTCCCGCAGCTGCGCGTAGTACTGCAGATTCACCCGGATCATGCCAGCGTCTCCAGTCGATGCTGCATGGCCTCGCGCTCTTCCGGCGTATTGACGTTGTCGAGCGCCTCGCCTGGCGCCGGCAGCAAACGCGTATGGGATTGCATGAGTGCCTTGCGCGGGCAAAAGCTGCCGTCCGCATAGCGCTGTTTGAGCAAGCCATGGCTGGCCGGCTCCCATATCGCGCAGAGCGGCTCGGGCAGTCCGTCATGGTTGCTGGTAAATGCGGTGGCAGCCGCAGCGGGATCGCGACGCGTCACCAGTTGCTGCAAGGTCGCCGCGTCCAGCAACGGCAGGTCGCAGGCCAAGACCAGCCACGCCGCATCGGGATATTCGTCCTGCGCGGAAAGAATGCCCGCGGCCGGGCCAATCGATTCATAACGGTCGAGAATCAGCGGCAGACCGGCGCTCAGCGGATCGTCACGCTGGGTGTCGCGCGCCGAAACGAAGGTGCGTTCCGTTACCTCTTGCAGCAGACGCCACGCGCGCAACAGTTGCGGCTCGCCGCGATACGCGAGCGTCGCCTTGTCCTGCTGCATGCGACGGCTGGCACCGCCCGTCAGCAACAGCCCATAGAGCGGTGGCGCCTTGATCGGCTCGCTCATGCTGCCCCCTTCGGGTCAATACCGAGATCGTGTTTCCCGCCCGTTTTCTTCACCAGGCGGATGTCGCCAATCACCATCTCATGCGACAGCGCCTTGCACATGTCGTAGATGGTCAGCGCCGCGATGCTGGCGCCGGTCAGTGCTTCCATCTCCACGCCGGTACTACCGCGGCACGACACCGTGCAGTCGATCAGCGCGTCGTTGTGCTCCATATGGATGGCGATGTCGCAGCGATCCAGGCTGAGCGGATGGCATAGCGGAATCAGCTGCGGCGTCGCCTTGGCCCCCATCACACCGGCGATCTGCGCCACCGTGAGCACCGCGCCCTTGGGTGTGACGTAACCGGCAGCGTGCAGCGCCTGCGCGACTTCGGCGGGAAAGGTGACGCGCGCCCGCGCCTGGGCCGTGCGATGCGTTACCGGCTTGGCGCCGACATCGACCATGCGCGGTTGCTGCGCCTCGTCGACGTGGGAAAGCTTGGCGGGAGGAACAGTCACATCAGGCTCCGGAAGCGAGACAGGTTTCGTGGACCATTATCGGCCCCGCTGGCAGCAGTGAGATTAAGAAATCGTCTAGCCGCCGATGTAGTGCATTTCGATCTTGTGCCGGGTCTTGCCATGGCGCTCGGCGCGCTCCTCGCTGTAGCGGTCGTTGCGTCCCAGCCAGACCTCGCGCAGGCGCTGCGTCAATGCCTCGTCGCTGGTGTCGCCGCGCAGGGCGGCCCGAAAATCCGTGCCTGCGGTGGCGAACAGACAGGTATACAGCATGCCTTCGGATGACAGCCGGGCGCGGCTGCAAGCACCGCAGAACGGCTGGCTGATCGAGGAAATCATGCCGATCTCGCCCGCGCCATCGAGGAAGCGGTAACGCGTCGCCACCTCGCCCGGGTATTTCGGCGGCACGGCGCGCAGCGGCCAACGCGCATCGATGAGCGCGACCAGCTCCTGCGACGGCACCACGTCGTCGATGCTCCAGTCGTTGCGATTGCCCACATCCATGTACTCGATGAAACGCACGACGATGCCGCTGCCGCGAAAGCGCTCCACCAGCTCGGGCACGGTATGTTCGTTGACGCCACGTTGCACCACGGTGTTGAGCTTCACGCCATGCGGAAATGCCGCCGCCCGCGCCGCCTCGATACCCGCCATCACCTCGTCCAGCGCCCCGCGCCCGCCGCTCATGCGATGGAACAGGGCGGGATCGAGCGTATCCAGGCTTACGGTGACGCGATCGAGTCCTGCCTCGCGCAGCTCCTTGGCATGCCGGGCCAGCAGCACGCCATTGGTGGTCAAGGCCAGGTCGGTGATGCCGGCGATGCTACGCAAGCGCCCGACCAGCTCGGCCAGATGCGGTCGCAGCAGGGGCTCGCCGCCAGTGAGGCGCAACTTGCTCACGCCCAGCGTGGCGGCCAGCCGGCATAGCCGTTCGATCTCGTCGAAGCTCAGCCGCTCGTCGTTGCGCAGGAAGTTGAAGTGCTCGCCGTAGGTGGCTTCGGGCATGCAGTAAGGACAGCGGAAGTTGCAGCGGTCCATCACCGAAATGCGCAGGTCGTGCAGCGGCCGGCCGCGCTGATCCCGCGGCAACGTCGTCGCAACCTCTGCGTTAGCCTGGAACAGGTTCATGTCACCACCGATAGAACTCGACCGCCGTGCCCGCCGGCGTGCACGCGTTGCCGGGCGGCAATTGCACGATACCGTGCGTGTGCGGCAGTGCGGAGAAGTCGCCCGACGTACGCGCTGGCACCGGCCTGGCGATGCTCCACCCTTGCGCGTCGGTTTGCACGTGGGCGGGCACAAAACAGGTCAGCATCGCGTTGCCATCCACGTCAGCCCCGAGACGGACATATTCCTTAGGTGCCGGCGTCATGCCCAGCGCAACCAGCAGGGCCGGTCTTACGTAACGGATCGCGCAGACCAGGGCAGATACCGGATTACCCGGCAGCGCGAACACAGCCTGCTGGCCGGGGCCGATGCCGAACCACATCGGTTTACCGGGCCGCTGGGCGATGCGATGAAATACGCGCCGCACGCCGAGCGCATCGAGCGCCGCCGGCACGTAGTCGCGCTGTCCCATCGACACGCCGCCTGACAGGATCAGTACGTCGTAGGCGCCAAGCAGGCGGCCCAGCGTGTCCTGCGTGGCGGCGATATCGTCGGCGATGTGTTCCAGCGCGACGCGATCGAAGCCATGCAGTCGCAATGCGGTGGCGATCGCGATGTCGTTGGAGCGGCGAATCTGTCCTTCGCCCAGTGATGATTCGACGTCTACCAGTTCATCGCCGGTCGAAACGATGGCAATCGATGGCGTCTTGCCGACCTCGACACTGGCCACGCCGTTGGCGGCCAGGAGCGCCGCTTCCGGCGCGCCGATGCGCATGCCGGCCTCCAGCAGCAGCGTTCCGGCCACGCAGTCCGAACCGCGTGGATGGATGAACTGCCCGCGACTGGGTTGGTAACCGTCGATGAGGTGGTAAGTCGCCGCTTCACGGCGAACCTGCTCGACCGGAATCACGCAATCGCAACCCGCAGGCAGCATGGCACCGGTGGTGACCTCGATGCAGCCGCTATCGTCGGCGAGTGTCTGCAGCGCCATACCGGCCATCTGGGCGCCGCCGATGGTAAACGCGCGCGGTAGCGAGGCGCGCCAGCTCACCGCGATGCCATCCATCATCACGCGGTCGAACGGCGGGTGATCGTGTTCGGCGTGTACACGCTGGCGCAGAATGCGTCCCGCAGCCCGGTCCAGCGTGACCCGCTCGCTGCCGAACGACGGCATATGTTCCGCCACCAGGGCTTCGGCCTCGGCGATGCTGATCAACTCGGTCATGGACATGACGATGCGCGGTTGTGGCCGGTGGCACCCAGGGGGCAGCGCTGCCAAGGATTATGGTGAGCGCCCGGCGGGATCACAACACCGCTACCGGCTGGTCACGCGCCTAGGGATGCCCTGACCTATTCAACGAGGGTGGCATGATGTCCAGCAAGCTCGCAGGGTGTGGGGCGTGGCGCAGCACAGGCTGGCTGCCTGGGCAAGCCGCGCACCGCGGCCTGCGGGCTTGCTGGACATCACCCGAAGGGCCGGTTCTGTTTGCCCGCAGCTGCGCGCCGCGCCGTCTCGACAGGCAGCCAGCCTGCCTTCGCCGACGCAGCACACATCTACGGACAAACAGAACCGGTGACACCCTCGTTGAATAGATCAGGGCATCCCCAACGCGACGGCCTTGACCTGCGCCCAGACCTCGCCGCCCGGCGCCAGCCCAAGCGCGTGCCAGGAACGCCGGGTAATCCGCGCAAGCAGGATGCTGCCACCCGCATCGAGCTGCACCAGGCATTGCGAGGGATGGTCCGCATCGGCCATGGCGAGGATGCGGCAAGGGATCTGGTTCAGTGCACTGCTGCCCGCCATGGGCATGCGGGTCAGCACGATGTCGCGCGCACCAATGCGGCAGCGCAGGGCCTGACCCACCACTTCGCGACGATACGGCAGCCACAGCTTGCCGCCTGAAAATTCCAGCTCGATGAGCTGATCCTGCGCGTCGTAGCCGCTCACCCTGCCCTCGATCACGGCGCCAATCGCCTCGCCCAGGGCCGGCGGCAGGTCCAGCCGGGTCAGCGTGGCCTGCAACGGCCCTTGCGCCACCACGTGTCCGGCATCCAGCAAGACGAGGTGATCCGCCAGGCGCGCCACTTCGTCGATGTTGTGGCTTACGTAGATCATCGGGACAGCAAGCGTAGCGTGCAGGCTTTCCAGGCAACCCAGCAATTCGGATCGCGCGGGGGCATCGAGCGCCGACAACGGCTCATCGAACAGCAGCAACGACGGATCGGACATCAGGGCGCGCACCATCGCCACCCGCTGGCGCTCACCCCCGGAGAGCGTGTCGGCGCGCCGGCCGAGCAAGGCATGCAGACCGAAGCGGTCGATCAAGCCCTGGCGATCGACACGTGCCGGTCGTCCGGCACGTCGAAAACCGAAGTCGAGATTGGCGCTAACCGACCGGTGGCCGAACAGGCTCGGCTCCTGGAAGACATAACCCAAGCGGCGCCGGTGCGGCGGCACGAATACGCGATGCGCATTGTCCTGCCAGACCTGGTTGCCGAAGCTTATGCGGCCCAGGCCGCCACGCTCGAGTCCGGCGATAGCGCGCAGGCAGCTGGTCTTGCCAGCGCCGGACGGACCGAACAGCGCCGTGATACCGCGCGGCGGCAGGCTGAAGTCGATGTCGAGCGCGAGTGCGCCACGGCGCCATGCCAGTTTGGCGTGCAAACCCTGCTGCAGCTCAGTCACGGGCGTACCTGCGCGAGCGCAGCAGGGAGGTGGCGAGCAAGGCCACAAAGGACACCAGCAACAGGCAAAGCGACAACACATGCGCCTGGTGATACTCGCCGGCCTGGACGTGATCGTAGATGCGCATCGAGACCACCCGGGTCTGCCCCGGAATATTGCCGCCGATCATCAAGACCACGCCGAATTCACCCACGGTGTGTGCAAAACCCAGCACGGCCGCGGTGACCACGCCGGGCACGGCCAACGGCAGCGCCACCGACAGGAAGCGATCCAGCGGACCGGCCCCCAGGCATGCCGCCACTTCCAGCGGCTGCCGGCCGATCGCATCGAAAGCGTTGTGCAGCGGCTGCACCACGAACGGCAACGAGTACAGCATCGAGGCCACGACCAGGCCCTGGAATGTAAATGGCAGCCCCGACAAGCCCATCGC
Source organism: Dyella sp. (assembly GCA_036495265.1). Classification (GTDB taxonomy): domain Bacteria; phylum Pseudomonadota; class Gammaproteobacteria; order Xanthomonadales; family Rhodanobacteraceae; genus Dyella. The sequence continues at coordinate 30,759 of DASXND010000317.1, read as the reverse complement.
CGCCATCGCGCGGCCCACCACACCGTGAGGGCCGAGCAACATCAACAAGTAGAAACCGAGCACCGTCGGCGGCAAGACCAGCGGCAGGGCCACGACGGCGGCAATCGGCCGCCGCCAGCGCGAACGCGTTTGCGACAGCCACCACGCCAACGGCGCGCCCAGCAGCAACAACAGCACCGTCACCGTCGTGGCCAGCCGCAAGGTAAGCCAAAGCGCCTGCAGATCCTCGCCGGACAGCAGGGGCATGGCGCTCACTGCCCCGCGGCGTCGGGAAGGCTGAAACCATTCTTTTCGAAGATGGCGCGCGCCTGCGGACCCTGGACGTACGTCGCAAAGTCCTGTGCAAGCGCGTTGTCCTGGCCACGCTGGGTCAGTACGAAGCTCTGCAGCAGGGGTTCGTACAGCTCAGGTGGCACCACGACATAACTACCCTGGTCGGGCGACGCCATGGCCAGCGACTCAGCGATGATGCCGACCTGGGCACTTCCGCTCTGCGCAAATTGCGCAGTCTGCGCAATGTCATTTCCGAACACCAGGCGCGGCTGCAGCGCATCCCAAATGCCTGCCGCGCGCAAGGCCTGTTCGGCCCGCTTGCCGTAGGGCGCGTGTTGCGGATTGGCGATGGCGACATGCTCAAAGCGTGGCTGCACCAGGTCCGCCACCTGCACGTCGCTCATATCGATGCTTGCGCTCCACAGCACGATATGTCCGGTGGCATAGGGAACGGGCTGCCCGCCGGCCTTGCCGTGAGCCACCAGTTGCTGCGGGTAACTGCTGTCGGCCGAAAAGAACAACTCGAACGGCGCCCCCTCTTCGATCAGGGTCAGCAGGTTGCCGGACGAGCCATACACCACGTCGATCCTGGTGTCGGGGTGGTCCTGCTGGTAGGACGCCACGACCTTGTACATCACGCTACGCAGGTCGGCCGCAGCGGCTATCGTGATGTGGTCATCGTCCGCCAGGGCCTGCGTCCACGGCGTCAGTGCCATGATCAACGCCAGCAGTCGAAGCAAAAAAAGACGTGTCATCCGCGCTTTCTCCCTTTTGCATCCAGGGATGCTCTGCGAGAGTATCCCAACGATGGTGTGTGCGGCTTGCCTACGATGAGCGGCGTTGGCGCGCGCTGTCGCGAACGTCGACGTCAAACAGCAGCTCCAGCGCATCGGCTTCTTGCTTACCGGCCAGGAAGAACTTCAGGCCTTCCCGGGTGGGCAGCCGCTGCGCATGGTCGCGAACCTTGCCTCCCGGAACCTCGATCAACCAGGCATCGGGCGGACCCGAGAAACGGGCCTCATCGCCGGCCCCGAGCCGAAGCGTGCAGGTCATGACAAACGCCTCGGCAAAGCGGGTGCTCGACGCTATGGCCTCGCCCGCAAGCAACCTTGCCAGCTCATCCTCGCCGATGCGCACGCGCAGGCTCTGGCCTTCGATCTGCATTTTCATGCTGGCGCTCCCTATTTGTTCGTAGCCGTCGTGCTGCCGACGCTCAAGGCCTGCCCGGCATGAAGGCTGGCGATCTCGACCAGCATGCCGGGTGCGCAGTCGCCGACATCCTCGGCCAACGCGACCCAGGCGTTCGCTTCGGCGAACGGCTGGATGCGAAATGGTTGCTGACGGCTGAGCACGTCGGCGTGAAGACGCCCCTCAGCATCCTGGGTGAGCTTGGCGCGCAGGAAGTGGCGCAGACCCGGCTTCGGTTGCTGCGGCGTATCGAGCACGGCATGCAGCATGGGTTCGCGACCCTGCCCCGCCCATGCCCGCAGCACGGGCTCGGCGAAGAAGCGGAAGCCGACCGCCACCGCCATCGGCGTGCCGGGCAACGCAAGCACCAGGGTGTCGTCGGCCAGCGTAGCCGCCAGCACTGGCTTGCCCGGACGCATCGCCACCTTGTGGAACAAAAGCTCGGCGCCAAGCGCTTGCAGCGCCTCAGGCACGAAGTCATAGCGCCCCATCGACACCGCGCCGGTACTGACGATCAGGTCGGCGCCGGCATCGCGCGCGCGCTGTACTGCCTCGCGATAGTGGCTGGCAGTGTCGTCCAGCGTCTCGCAGGACAGCACCTTGGCGCCGGCAGCGCCGAAGGCCGCCATCAGATAAGGGCCGTTGGAATGGTGGATCTGCTCGTCGGCGAGTGGCTGGGTCGGGTCTGCGAGCAGTTCCTTGCCGGTGCCGATGATCGCCACGCGCGGTTGGCGTACCACCTCGACCGACGTCACGCCGAGCGCTGCCAACAACATGACAAGAGCAGGCTCGATACGCGTACCGGCGACCGCGACCACCGCCCCCTTGGCGACATCGCTGCCGGCATAGCGCACGTTATAGCCAGCGGCGAGCGTATCGAGCAGGCGAATGCGCGCCGGCGTGCCATCGCCGGCGTGAGCCAGCAATTGCGTACGTTCGACGGCAATCACCGCGTCCAGTCCAACGGGCAAGCGTGCGCCGGTCATGATTTCGCAAGCGCTTCCCAGCGACTCGCGAGCCGCGTCGCCGGCAGCCTGCGAACCCGCGACAGCATGCTCCGAGCCGGCGGCGAGCGGCTCGCGTGCACACAAGGCATAGCCGTCCATCGCCGCATGATCAAACGATGGCAGATCCATGGGACTGATGACGTCCCGGGCCAACACACAGCCCATCGCGTCGACCGGCGAACGGGACTCGCCCGGCAGCCGACGGGCGTGGGCAAGCAGTCGTTCCAGGGCCTGGTCGTAACTGATCATGGTGCGAGGCTGCGCTTCCTGCCTACCTGGGCGTCAAGATGACCCGCATGCTCAAGGCGCGCGCCCGGCGATGCAAGAGGCAGGGAACATCTTTCGCAGCCACTGCGCTGCGGTGCAGCAACCCATCCGGATGCAAAGGCCCGATGATCGCCAGCGGTGAAACTCAGTGCACAGGGTAGCCCGGCGTTCGACTTAAGTAGAGTGGCGCGCCGAGCGCGCGCGCTCGACTATCGCGCCGGATGCCAGGCCATACGTCCATGTTACATACCGGGGGGTGATGCTTATGAGTAGCGTACCTGCAGCAGATGTTCTGGACCCGACACAGGGAAGCACGCCGGGAATACTCTCTAGGGAACGCACCATCGCTGGACCTCTTTTCAATCGATGGCTGGTGCCGCCTGCGGCCTTGGCCATCCATCTCAGCATCGGCATGGCCTACGGCTTCTCCGTGTTCTGGCTGCCGATGAGCAAACTGGTGACCGAGGCCGATCCGGCCATGTGCGCCAATCTCGGTTTCTTCGCGCAACTGTTCAGCACCGCCTGCAACTGGACGGTGCCCGCGGTGAACCACATCTTCGAAACCTTCATCGCCATGCTCGGCATTTCCGCCGCGATCTGGGGCGGCTGGCTGGAACATGCCGGCCCGCGCAAGGCGGGTTTCATCGCCGCACTGTGCTGGGGCGGCGGACTGGTGGTGGGCGGCATCGGGGTATCGATGCATCAACTGTGGCTGGTCTATCTCGGTGCCGGTGTCCTGGGAGGCATCGGCCAGGGCCTGGGATATATCTCGCCCGTCTCCACCCTGATCAAATGGTTCCCCGATCGGCGCGGCCTGGCCACCGGCTTCGCCATCATGGGCTATGGCGGCGGCGCGATGATCGGTGCGCCGATCGCGGTCGCGCTGATGGCGAAATTCAGCACGGGAGGCGTGCCCGGCGTAGCAAGCACGCTGATGTGCATGGGCGTGATTTATTTCATTGCGATGTCGGCCGGCGCCTTCGGTTTCCGCGTACCGCCCAGCGGGTGGCGACCACTCGGCTGGACCCCGCCGGCGGAATCGGCGAACAAGCTGATCACCCATCGTCATGTGCATCTGAGCCGTGCCTGGAAAACACCGCAGTTCTGGATGATTTGGGTGGTGCTGTGCATGAACGTCACGGCCGGTATCGGCGTGATTTCGATGGCCAGCCCGATGTTCCAGGATGTATTCGGCGGGCGCCTGCTCGGACTGGATGCCGCAGCCACACTGACGACCGCGCAGAAGGCCGCGATCGCAGCATCGGCCGCGGGCCTGGTTGGCCTGATCAGCCTGTTCAACAGCCTGGGCCGCATCTTCTGGGCATCCACTTCCGACTTCATCGGCCGCAAGACCACGTATTTCATCTTCTTCGCGCTGGGAATCCTGCTGTATTGCAGCCTGCCCACCTTGGGACACATGGGTCTTGCCGGCATGTTCGTGGCGGCAGCGTGCATCATCCTCACCATGTACGGCGGCGGCTTCGCGACGGTGCCAGCCTACCTGTCGGACATCTTCGGCACCCAGATGGTAGGAGCGATCCACGGGCGTCTGCTGACGGCGTGGTCGGTGGCAGGCATCGCCGGTCCGTTCCTGATTGCCGCCGTGCGCCAGGCCCAGTTGGATGCCGGCATTGCCAAGAACCTGGTATACGACCGCACGCTCTACATCCTCGCGGGGCTGTTGCTGATCGGCATGATCAGCAACTTCCTGATCCGCCCGGTCAAGGAAGACGCACTGATGACCGATGCCGAACTGGAACATGAACGATCCTTGCAACATGAGGCGGCGACCGTCACAGCACGCGCGCAGGAAGCGGCGCGCGGCCGCTTCGGCCCGGTCGGTGTCATCGCCTGGGCCCTGGTTGGCGTTCCCTTCCTGATCGGTGTATGGATAGCTCTTACCAAGGCTGCTGCTCTGTTTTGAGAGGCGATCGGACGGTGGAAAGATGAAACGCGCGATAAACATCACCGTATTGCCGGAGATCCCGGAGCACATCCGCACCGCCGTACTGGAAGTCACCGCCCGGCTGAAAGATATGCCCGGCGCCCTGCTCCCCGTGTTGCACGGGGTGCAGGGCGCGCTGGGCTACGTGCCGGCGGACGCGGTGCCGCTCATCGCCCGCGAGCTGAACCTGTCGCGCGCCGATGTGCACGGGGTGATCAGCTTCTACCACTTCTTCCGCCAGCAGCCAGCCGGGCGGCACCTCATCTATCTGTGCCGCGCCGAGTCCTGCCAGGCGATGGGCGCCGTCACGCTGGAGCAACACGTCAGGCAGAAACTGGACATAGACTTTCACCAGACCACGGCCGACGGCGGCTACACACTGGAGCCGGTCTATTGCCTCGGTAACTGCGCGTGCTCGCCGGCGATGATGATCGATGGTGAGCTTAAGGGCCGCATGACACCCGAACGGTTCGACGCCTGGCTCAAAACGGAGTCGACATGAGCATCACCGTCTACGTGCCGATTGATGCCAGCTCGCTCTCGTTGGGCGCCGAAGCTGTCGCCAAGGCGATAGCCGCGGAGGCTGTACGACGTGGTGCCGACGTGCGCATCGTTCGCAACGGTTCGCGCGGCATGTACTGGCTGGAACCACTGGTGGAAGTCGAAACGGCCGACGGCCGCTTTGCCTACGGCCCGGTACAGCCCGAAGATGTTCCTGCCCTGTTTGATGCGGACTTCCTGCAGGCGGGTCAGCACGCACTCGCTCTTGGACCAACCGAATCCATCGCGTATCTGCAGCGCCAGCAGCGCCTGACCTTCGCCCGTGTCGGCATTGTCGATCCGCGCAGCCTGGATGATTACCGCGCTCACGGCGGCTATCGCGGCCTGGCGAACGCACTGCGCGTGAGCAGCACGGACATCGTGCAGACCGTGCTCGATGCCGGACTGCGTGGCCGTGGCGGCGCAGCGTTTCCCACCGGCATCAAGTGGAAAACCTGCCTCGACGCACCCGCCGACCAGAAATACGTCGTGTGCAATGCGGACGAAGGCGATTCGGGCACCTTCTCCGATCGCATGATCATGGAAGGCGATCCGTTCGTGCTGATCGAGGGCATGACCATCGCCGCCATCGCGGTCGGCGCCACGCGTGGCTATATCTATCTACGCGTGGAATACCCGCACGCACAGCGAGCGTTGCTGGCATCCATGGCCGCCGCCGAAGCGGCCGGCTTTCTCGGCGACAGCGTCTGCGGCAGCGGCAAGGCGTTCCATCTGGAAGTCCGCATGGCCGGCGGCGCGTATATCTGCGGCGAGGAAACCTCGCTGCTCGAATCGCTGGAAGGCAAGCGCGGACAAGTGCGTTTCAAGCCGCCACTGCCGGCCATCGAAGGCCTGTTCGGCAAGCCCACGGCGATCAACAACGTGGTGACGTTCGCCTCGGTTCCGATCATCCTGGATCAGGGTGCCGGCTATTACCGCGACTACGGCACCGGCAAGTCGCGCGGCACCTTGCCGATCCAGCTTGCCGGCAATCTGAAGCGCACCGGTCTGGTGGAGCTGGCTTTTGGCACCACCCTACGCGAGTTGATCGATGATTTTGGCGGCGGCACCGCCAGCGGCCGCCCGCTGCGGGCGGTGCAGGTCGGCGGGCCGCTCGGCGCGTATATCCCGGCATCGCAGCTCGATACTCCGATGGACTACGAAGCCTTTGCCGCGATCGGCGGCATGCTTGGTCATGGCGGCGTGGTGGTCTTTGACGACACCGTCGACATGGCGGCACAGGCGCGTTATGCGATGGAGTTCTGCGCCATCGAGTCCTGCGGCAAATGCACGCCGTGTCGCATCGGTTCCACCCGTGGCGTCGAAGTGATCGATCGCATCCTTGCCGGCAACGCCATCGAGCGTGAACGTAACGAAATTCTACTGCGCGACCTCTGCCAGACCATGATCGCCGGCTCCTTGTGCGCGCTGGGCGGCATGGCGCCGTTCCCGGTGTTGAGCGCGCTCGACCATTTCCACGAAGATTTCGCAGACACCGCCGTCAAGGCCGTGCACTGAGGAGGTAACGCGTCATGCTGTCCATCGTCGAGATCGATTACGGCACGCCGAAGGCGACCTCCACCACGATGGTCGACCTGGAGATTGACGGCCGTAGCGTACAGGTGCCTGAAGGCACCTCGGTGCTGCGCGCCGCCGCGCAGATGGGCATTGGCATCCCCAAGCTCTGCGCCACCGACATGCTCGAGGCCTTCGGCTCGTGCCGGCTGTGCCTCGTGGAAATCGAGGGCCGCAAGGGCTACCCGGCCTCCTGCACCACGCCGGTCAGTCCCGGCATGAAAGTGCATACGCAGACATCGAAGCTCGCCGAGATACGCCGGGGCGTGATGGAGTTGTACATCTCCGATCATCCCCTCGATTGCCTCACCTGCCCCGCCAACGGCCATTGCGAATTGCAGGACATGGCTGGCGTGGTCGGCCTGCGCGAAGTGCGCTACGGCTACGACGGCGCCAATCATGTCTACGCCAAAAACAAGGACGGCAGCGCCAATCCGCTGTTCGCAGCCAAGGACGTATCCAACCCCTACTTCACCTTCGACCCATCCAAATGCATCGCCTGCTCGCGCTGCGTGCGCGCCTGCGACGAGGTACAGGGTACGTTCGCGCTGACCATCCAGGGACGCGGCTTCGAGTCCAAGGTGGCGGCCAGCCAGGACAACCGCTTCCTCGACTCCGAATGCGTCTCCTGCGGCGCCTGCGTACAGGCCTGCCCCACCGCCACCTTGTCGGAGAACTCGCTGATCGATATAGGTCAGGCCGAGCACAGTGTCGTCACCACCTGCGCGTATTGCGGCGTCGGCTGCAGCTTCCGCGCCGAGATGAAGGGCCAGCAAATCGTGCGCATGGTGCCGAACAAGGATGGCCACGCCAATCACGGCCACTCCTGCGTCAAGGGACGTTTTGCGATCGGCTACGCGACGCATCCCGATCGCATCACCACGCCGATGATCCGCGCCAAGATCTCCGATCCCTGGCGTGTGGTCAGCTGGGATGAAGCTGTGGCCCATGTCGCCAGCGAATTCAAGCGGCTGCAGGCCAGTTACGGCAAGCACTCGGTGGGCGGCATCACCTCCTCGCGCTGTACCAACGAGGAAACCTACCTGGTGCAAAAGCTGGTGCGCGCCGGCTTCGGCAACAACAACGTCGATACCTGCGCACGCGTATGCCATTCGCCTACCGGCTATGGCCTCAAGGCTACGATGGGCGAATCGGCAGGCACGCAGGATTTCGACTCGATCGAGTCCACCGACGTCGTGCTGGTGATCGGCGCGAATCCCACCGATGCCCACCCCGTGTTCGGCTCGCAGATGAAACGCCGCCTGCGCGCAGGCGCCAAACTGATCGTGGTCGATCCACGCCGCATCGACCTGGTGCGTACACCGCACATCAAGGCTGACTACCATCTGCGGCTGCGCCCGGGCACCAATGTCGCCGTGCTCGACGCGCTGGCCCATGTCATCGTCACCGAGAACCTCGTCGACGAAGACTTCGTGGCCCAGCGCTGCGAAGCGGAAGCGTTCGCCAAGTGGCGCGCCTTCGTGTCGCAGGAGAAATACAGCCCCGAAGCGATGGAGTCCGCTACCGGCGTACCGGCAGCGGTGGTGCGCGGCGCAGCGCGGCTGTACGCCACCGGCGGCAACGGCGCGATCTACTACGGCCTGGGCGTCACCGAACATGCGCAGGGTTCCACGGCGGTGATGGCGATTGCCAACCTTGCCATGGCGACCGGCAATATCGGTCGCGAAGGCGTGGGCGTGAATCCGCTGCGTGGACAGAACAACGTGCAGGGCTCGTGTGACATGGGTTCGTTTCCGCATGAGTTCCCCGGTTATCGTCATGTCAGCGACGATGAAGTTCGCCACTCGTTCGAGCAGGCATGGGGCGTGCCGCTGTTGAGCGAGCCGGGCCTGCGCATTCCCAATATGTTCGAGGCTGCGCTGGACGGCAGTTTCAAAGGGCTCTACATCGAAGGCGAGGATATCGCCCAGTCCGATCCTGATACCCAGCATGTCACCGCCGCCCTGACCGCCATGGAATGCATCGTGGTGCAGGACCTGTTCCTCAACGAGACGGCAAATTACGCCCATGTCTTCCTCCCGGGCAGCTCGTTCCTGGAAAAGGACGGCACGTTCACCAATGCGGAACGGCGTATTTCACGCGTGCGCAAAGTGATGGAACCCAAGGGCGGTTACGCCGACTGGGAAATCACCCAGCTGCTGGCGCAGGCCATGGGCTACCCCATGAACTACAACCACGCCACCGAGATCATGGACGAGATCGCGCGACTCACGCCCACCTTCCACGGCGTCAGCTTCGACAAGATCGACCAGCTGGGATCGATCCAGTGGCCGTGCAATGAGGAGCATCCGTTTGGCACGCCCGTGATGCACGTCGGTGAGTTCGTGCGCGGCAAGGGTCGCTTCATGCTCACCGAGTACGTACCAACCACGGAGAAGGTCAACGCCGAGCATCCGCTGATTCTCACTACCGGCCGCATCCTCAGCCAGTACAACGTGGGCGCGCAGACCCGGCGCACCGCCAATGTGATGTGGCACGACGAGGACCGGCTGGAGCTTCACCCACACGACGCCGAGGAGCGCGGCATCAACGAAGGCGATTGGGTAGGCATCCGCAGCCGTGCCGGCGATACCGTGCTGCGCGCCATGATCTCCGAGCGCATGCAGCCGGGCGTGGTCTACACCACCTTCCACTTCCCCGGCTCCGGCGCCAATGTAATCACCACCGAGAACTCCGACTGGGCCACCAATTGTCCCGAGTACAAGGTCACCGCTGTACAGGTGACCCGGGTCACCCAACCATCCGATTGGCAAAAGCGCCATCGCGCGTTCTCCGAGGCGCAGGAAGGGCTGCTGGACCCGTCGGCGAAGCCCGCCTGATGATGCCGGCACCCGATGCACCGCACGCGGGATTCGTGATCCGACCCGTCGAACGCTGGCGCCACGGCCGCGTCACCGGCGAAGACGACTGCATCGCCGAAGAAGTGCCGGTCGCCATGGTCTACAACGGCGCGACCTTCGCCGTGATGATGGCCACACCGCACGACCTGGACGACTTCGCCCTGGGCTTCTCCCTCAGCGAAGGCTTGATCAGCGATCCGGCGCAACTGCTACAGCTCGACACGCATGCGCTGCTCGAAGGCATCGAACTGGCGATGCAGGTTGCCGAGGACGCCTCCGGCGCGCACATCGGTCACGAGCGCGAACGCCTGCTGCCCGGGCGTAGCGGCTGTGGCATCTGCGGCACGCGCGAACTGGAACAGGCGATCCGGCAACACCCGCCGGTGGGCGCAGGCCGCACCCTCACGCGCGATGCGCTGGAACGCGCGCAACAGGAACTGCACGCACGGCAACCGATGAACGAAGCCACCGGTGCGGTACATGCCGCGGCCTGGGCTACGCGCGACGGCGAGATCGTGCTGGTACGCGAGGACGTCGGCCGCCACAACGCGCTGGACAAGTTGATTGGCGCCATGCGTCGCGCCGGCATCGACCCCGGCGATGGCCTGGCCCTGGTCACCAGCCGCGCGAGCTACGAAATGGTCACCAAGGCGACCAGCGCCGGCATCACCGTGCTTGCCGCGATCTCAGCGCCCACCGCCCTGGCGATCGAGCTGGCGCGCAGTGCCGGGATCACCCTGGTGGGCTTTACGCGCCCCGGCAGCCACAATGTCTACAGCCATCCCGATCGCCTGCTGCCCGTCGCCAGGCAGGAGTGACATGAACATCGAACGGCTCGTCACCATGGCGAACGACATCGCGACCTTCTTCGAAGTCGAGCCCGATCACAGCCTGGCGGTGACCAGCGTGCGCGACCACCTCAAGCGATTCTGGGACCCGGTCATGCGCCGCCAGTTGAAAGCTCACCTCGGCGAAGGCGGTGAAGGCATGCGGCCGCTCGCCAAGGAAGCCGTGGCGGAATTGGACGTGCCGCCGGTTGACGCCAACTGATACTGCCGACGAGGGCTCACGAGGGCCGTCGCTTTAGCGCTGGCGGCTTGGTTCCAGCCGCCGCCCAGAGCCTTGTAGAGGTTGACCTGGTTGACTGCCTGGTCAAGCTTCAGGCCGACCAGTTTTTGCTGGTCGTTGTAAAGCGATCGCTGGGCGTCCTGGCTGGAGATGTAGTCGTCGAGGCCTTCCTTGAAGCGCACCTGTGAAATCGTGAACACGCGTTGTGACTGGTCCACCAGTGCCTGCTGGGCCTTGAGCTCGGGCACGATGTGGTCGCGAACCGCCAGCGCATCGGCCACCTCGCGGAAGGCCTCCTGCACGGTACCTTCATAGGCGGCCACGGCGCCGCTGTAACCGGCCTTGCTGGCCGCCAGCCCGTTCTTGTTCTTGCCCCAGTCCAGCAGGGGCACGCTGCCGGCGACGGCGCCGTTCCACGCCGACGAGCCGGCGCCGAACAGGTTGGAAAGGCCACCGCTCAACGTGCCCAGGACCGCAGTGAGCGCAATATTGGGGAAGAAGGCGGCGCGCGCACGGCCGATGTCGGCGTTGGCTGCACGCAGGCGGTCTTCGGCGGCGATGATGTCGGGGCGGCGGTCGAGCAGCGACGATGGCAGCCCGGCTGGTACGTCGGTGAGCAGCGGATCCTGCCATGGGCCCGCTGCGCTGTAATTGGCTGGCAGCGGCTGGCCAATGAGCACCGCCATGGCATTGATGTCCTTGGCGATGTGGATATGCATATTTTCCACGTCCACCCGGGCGGCGTCCGCCTGGGTTTGCGAGCGCCGCATATCAAATTCCGATACACCGCCATCGGTATACGCCTTGTTCATGACCTGGGCGTGCTGTGTTTGCGTGTCCATGGTCTGTTGAGCAAGCTGCAGCAAGGCGCGGTCTGCATTGAGGGCAAGATAGGCATCGGCCACCTCGCCGATCAGCGCGATGCGCGCGGCCTCATAGTCGGCGGCACTCGCCTCGGCCAGTTTGCCGGACTCGTGGGCAATGGCCCGTTGATGGCCGAAGAAATCCAGCTCGTAGCTGGTCATGCCAGCTTGCACCTGAAAGGTATTGAAGGTGGACGCCTTGGTATTGTTGTTCTGGATCGGGCCGAGCAGGCCGTTGGCCGGCTGCTGTGACTGGGCCGGCAGCCGCTGCCGGCCCGCATAGCCTTGCAGATCGATTTCCGGGAACAGGCTGGCGCGTGCAACCCCATAGTTCGCGCGCGCCTCGGCCATGTTGGCCGCAGCCACGCGCAAATCACGATTGTTGCCCAATCCAATCTCGATAAGGCGTTGCAACACCGGGTCCTTGAAGAACTGATGCCAGTCCGGGCTGACGGCGTCGGCCTGCGCTTCCGCCGCTGTCGGTGGTGTTGGCGCGTTCGCGGGAAAGCGATCGGGAACAGGCATCGCGGGCCGCTGATAAGTCGGCTCCATCGAGCAGCCGGCCAGCAGGCAGCTGGCAAGGGCTGCAGAAATGAGCAGTGGTTTCATGGCGATCTCCAGGGTCATCGCGGAGGAAAGATGGCAAAACCGGCCATGCGCATCAGTTGGCCGAAGGCACGTAGCGGGTGCGCCTTGATGGCGATGTTGTGAGGGGCGTGACAGAAGATGAGTCTGATCAGGCGATGCCGCGTTGCCTCATCCGACTCGAAACGCACACACAAGCGGCGTTTACTGAGACGGGTCACCCGCGCAGGCACCCAGCCTACGTCCGGCACGGATACCTCCAGCGCCGAGCCTGGGGTCGGCATCACCGGGCTGTGGCACATGGCGGCGCCATCCAGCGAGATATCGATAAATTCGCTGGTTTGCACATGATGGCCCTGCCGCCAGCGTGCGGTACGCGGGAACGGAAAACGCTCTTCCTGCCGCAGTCGTGGCAAATCCACACAGGCCATGATCGCCGCCAGATCAAGCACCAGGGCCAACAACGTCCACGCCAGGTTGAACAGCATGCCGCCACTCATGGTGGCCGTGAGCACGGTGTTCACCGCGCCCGCCATCAGGCATAGCATCAGTGCGATGAAGAAACTGGCGAGCTTCCAGTGCACGACCACCTTTCTACGATCCAGCCCTTTGGCGGTGACCTTGAATGGACGGCCGAACGGCTTGAAGCAGGCGGATAGCATGGTCATGGTCACCGCGTAGGCAGCCACCAGTTGCGTGACCTCGGTGAAGATCGGAAGCGTCTTGCGATCGGTGATCCACGGGCCATAGAACCAGAATCCAACCAGCGCCGGCACGCCGTAATACAAGAACTGTTCGGGCGTGGTGTAGAACGCGGCGATGCCGAAGTACCAGTACAGCACCGGCGCTATCAGCATCAGCAAAAGGAAGGGCTTGCCGATCCAGTGCAGCATGCCGTGGAGATAGTGAAGCCGGTCAATCAGGCGATAGCCGCGGCCGCGCAACGGGCCGTCCTTCAACAAGGCCACCTGCATGGTGCCCAGGCACCAGCGGCCGCGTTGGTTGATGTATTCGATCAAGCCTTCGGCAGACAGTCCCACCGAGAGGCGCTCGTTGAGCCAACGGGTGATATGGCCGCCCCGGCGCAGCACGTAGGTGGTATGGATGTCTTCGCACACACTCTCGGTCGGGAAGCCACCGGCCTCGGTGATCGCCTCGCGCGACACCACGAACGAGGTGCCGACACAGAAGGCCGAGTCCCACGCATCGCGCGACGGCTGGAACACATCGAAGAACACGCGTTGCTCGTCCACCCAGCTATCGGTCGTGCCCAGGTTGTGCTGGATCGGATCGGCGTTGTAGTAGAACTGCGGCGTCTGTACCAAGCCCACCCTTCGGTCAGCGAACAAGCCCACGATGCGATAGAGAATGTTCTTCTGTGGTGCGAAGTCGGCGTCCAGCACCAGGATGTAAGGCGCGTTGGTCTGCTGTGCCGATAATTTGAGTCCGTTGTTGAGATTGCCGGCCTTGGCGTGGCTGTTGTCGGGGCGGCGGGCGTAATGAACGCCCATCCGAGCGCAATAGTCGCGCAGCCAGTCGCGACGCGTATCGTCGAGCACCCACACATTCACATGCGGATAGTCGATGGCCTTGGCCGAGACGATGGTTTTTTCAAGGATCTGCAAATCTTCGTTGTAGGTGGCGATGAATACATCCACCGCGGGTACATCACGTCCGGCAGCGCGCAGTCGCGCCTCACCGGCGTCGGCGGAGGGGCGCGAGTCGCGCCGGCGTACCATCACCACGATCGTCGCCAGCGTATAGACGATGGAAACCATCTCGAAGGCGAAGAATACGTAAGACCACACGCTGGCGAAGCCGTGACTGGGGTCAGGCAAGGTTTCGCTGCTGCGCCATAGGGCGTAGCGCAGCAGCAGGAGGCCGGAGAAAGCGCCAAAGATAAGTCGATCGAGCGCCCGCTGCGGGTTGGCGAAGCGCGCCATGCCAGCACCAAACAGCAGGGTAAGCCCGAGCAATTGCAGCAGCTCGACCTGATCGACCGGCAGGCTCATGGCATGTTCTCCGTGCGTTTGATCGGGAGCCCGGTGAAGGGATTCCAAGCCTTGGCTGCCAGCGCAGCCCAGGCGGTCGCGCCCAAATGAGGCAGGTGGTAGTAGAAGAAATCCGCGTGCGTTGAAGTCGGACCAATCGCGAAGTCGGTGCCAATCCGCGCTTGCGGGGTGGCGTAGAGCATGCCGTTGTCGCTGCGTTGCGCGGCAAGCAGTTGCCACACCGTGCCTGGCACCGGCTTGCCGCTGGCCTGCAGCGCGGCAGCGGCCTGCGCGGTGCCTTCGGTCCACATCCCGTCAGGCTGACGGCGATAGCCGTAGCCATCGCCGTAGCGATGCTGCGTATCGACCCACGACCAGACCTGGTTCCACTGGGCGGGATGGGTATTGAACGCAAGCAGCGGCCAGAGCTGGGCATCGATCCCGGACTTGTCGCGGTTGAGCGTCTTGCCATCGTCCAGAGTGCCGACCAGGAAGCGATGCTGGGCGTCATCCCACATCGCGCTGACGAAGCTGCCCGCGAGTTTTGCCTGTTGCGCAAGCGCCGGGTCGCCGCTGTCACGACCCGCCCAGGTGGCAGCCGCATAGACGTCGATATTGTGCTCGGTGGCTTTCCAGTGCTGCGCGCGCTGCGCGTTGTCATAGCCAAACAGCCCGCCCTCATAACCCGAGGGTGGCGTCGTGCCGGTGGCATGGGCCTGGATCCAGTGCAGCTGTGCGACGGCGGCATCCAGATAGCGATGATCGTGGCTGCTGTCATAGACGGACAGCATCAGCAAGGCAGCCCACGCCACATTGCCGACGGACGTGCCCACCTGGTAGGGATCCTGACTCCAGTAGTTGCCCTGACTTTGCCAGTAGCCCGGCAGCTCGACCTTATCGGCGTCAACGGGCCCTCCCCGGTAAGCATTGCGCAGGCGGCCATCCTTGAAGCCCGGATCGTGGGCGGCGGCAAGCAGCAAGGCATCGGCGATGCGACGCGCCTGGCCGGGGTCTCCGCAGGCTGTGAGGGCGATGCCGGCAAGGGCGTTGTCGTAGACGAAGGCCACGTTTTGCAGCGCCCGCGTCGCGTCATCGCCCTGCTTCAGGGTCGGGTAACTCGGCAGCAGCATGGGGCCGCTGCCTGGCACCGCTGCAGCCGCCGAACGCAAGGTTGCGCAAGTGCTGTCGGCAAGCTGCTGCTGTAGCGGGTCGACGGTGTTTGCATGAGCGGATGCAAACATCGTTAAGGTCAGGCAGATGCTTGCAAGATGACGCGATCGCATGGACATACGGATCTCCTTCGATGGCACCTCAACGCAAGCTCGCCATCACGCTGCGACCGGGCGTGCAGGATCGCGGTGCGCTATCGGCAGGGCTCTCGTTGTCCCATTGGGCGAGCGCGTAGACGGAGCCGTCCTCGGCGTAGGGGAACGGTGCGCTGTAACTGTTTTGCAGGGATTCGGTGGCCTTGGGCAGCAGTTGCGTGATGTGCGCGCTGCGTGGCCGGCTGGTTTCGTCAACCCGTACGTGCAGTTCAGTGCCGATATTCAGGCGCGGGCTCATACGGGCGGGGAACACCGCGACGACATCGGTTTTACGACAGTCGGTGGCACGCACCAGGGTCGCGCCTGCCGCCACTTGCGTGCCAATCGGAGCGACGACTTCTTGCGCCGTACCCGGTGCATAGGCTTTGACGGCATAGTCAGAGAGGGCCTGCACGCGGTCTTGCTCATGGGCAATCAGCTCATTGAGATTGTTCAGCTGGTTATTCTGCGCGTCGATCTGTGCCTGCTCATCCTTGATGCTGTTCTGCAGATCGGCCCGACGCTGCGTCAACTGCGGCAGCTGGCCGTTGCTGTCCTGGCCAGCGGAGACGTACACCCCCTTTTTGGCGGCGGCGATGCCTGCGCTCACGCTTTCTGCGTTCTTATCCAGGGCGTCGGCTTCGCTACGCGCGGCATCGGCTTCGGAACGCGCAGCAGCTACCGTAGCCGCGCTGACCGCGCCATCATGCTCCAGGGCCATGGCGCGCACGTACTTGGCGTCGAGCGCTTCCAGTTTGGTGTTGGTCGCATCCTGCTGAGCTTGCAAGGAGGCGTAGGAACCTTTGAGCTGGGCCACGCTTGCCTGCTGGTATTTCTCATACTCCCCGCTGGTGTAGTCGAGCATGTGCTGGTCGGACTGAAGACGGCTGTTGAGGTCGTCCAGGTGGCTTTGCAGCTCGAGGCGTTGGGTCAGCAGCGTGGTCAATGCATCGCGCGCCACGGTGTTGTTCTTCACCACGGCGATGGTTTGACCAGGCGCAATCGGTTGCCCGTTTTGCGCGTACTGGGCACTGACCGTACCGCTGATCGGCGTGGTGATCAGGATCGCCGGTGCATTGAGGACGGCGCGCGTGGCATTGGTGGAGACCCAGGGCTCCAATAGCGTGGATACAAGTAGCCATGCCACGAAGGCCATGAACGCGTAGCCCGCGAGGCGTGGCACGAAGGCGAGCGGCGACTTCTTGTCGGGCTTGACTGCGCGGGGTGGCAATGCGGGAGGCTGGCGTAACGGTTCAGTAGGAAGTAACCGAGTATTCAAGACAGTTCGCCTCTGTTGATGAGGTCATGCAGACGCCTACGCCCATGCGCCGAAGCGGGGCGAAAGAGAGAGAGCACATCTCAGGCGAGATGGCACAGCGAAATTTATGTTCGGCAAGCAGAAGGCTTACGTGCCGCGAATCGTCTGCACGACGGTTCCTGATTGATGCGCTGCGTCAGCGCCGAACGCATAAAGAAATAGTTGGAAGCGAATGAACCGCGGCTGTCTTTAGCCACCGAAGCATGCGGGATCAGTTAGATTTTGGTTCAAGAAAGTTAACAACTTTCACGCGATGGCAACGATGGATCGACTGACGATCGACCGCTATTTGGTGCATTGCTGACGCAACGCAGCACGTAGTCGGGCTAAGCGTTTGATGGCTGTCCATGGACGATTGCATGCCAAGTTCACGGACATGCCGCCGCTTAACACCGACTGATCAGGGCTTGTCCGACGTCGAGCCATCGACCATCTCGATGGAAGCCACGTTGCGAACCCAGCGTGCGGGACGCTGGTCGCCGCCAACCACCAGTCGAAAGGGTCCGTCTCCGGCTAGCGGTTTGCCGTCGCGTTGGTCCGCCAGGATGACCTGCGTGTTGCCCAGCGACGGGTCGAGGTCGGCGAGGCCGAACACGACCTGGTAATGGTCGGTCGCCGTCACTCGCACGAAGTTCGCCAGCGCCCTGCCCCGCAGCGGCTTGTCGAGCGGCGCTCCCGCACGCAGCAGGATGTCCCGCAAGGCTATACCGCGCCAATCGCTGGGCGGTTCATCGTGCGTTGCTGCACGTACGTTGATGTGCGGCATAGCGGCTAGCGTAGACGCATCGAGCATCAGCGTAGCTTTTCCTGGTAACAGCAGAGTGACCGTCGGCCCCTGCGCAACCGGAACGCCGGGCTCCGCGGCAGACACGGCAAACGCCAACAAGCAGCCTATGCCAAGCCATGCGCTTCTGCACAACACCACCGTCTTGATCGACATCAGTCATCCTCGCTGGAGATGGCCCACATGGCTTTCAGGGACAACCGAGAGCCCTTGCAAGCATTCACGGCACTCTATATCGAACGAGTTGCGCGTGCTGCCGTGCTATGGCGCTTCAGATTAGCGGTTTGCTCCCCGCACATTTCCAGCCATCCTGCGGCATGACACGCGTCGTTCATTGGCCACGCTTGAATGATTAATTGTATCAATGGCGTTACATCTCGCCACTATTACCTAATGGACTCCGGCGCTCTTTAATTGATAAGCGGCATCACGGGGCGTTATTGCTTCAAGCTTGAAACACATAGACGCGAGTACACCTCATATCAGGAATATTCGTAGTTGACGCCTAAAAATGCTGCGCGTAGCGTGAAAATCACCAGCTCTTTCACCCGAGGAGATAACCCGTGAAGCGCATCATCATGCTTTTCATGTCGCTACTGATTTTCGCCGCCGTCGGCTCGGCATACGCCCAAGACGCCAAGCCCTATAAAGAGGGCCACGTAACAAGGGTCAGCTTCGTCAAGGTCAAGCCCGGCCAATTCAATAATTACGTGAAATACCTAGCCGGCCCTTATAAGTCACAAATGGAAGCGCTGAAGAAGGCCGGCCTGATCACCACTTACGCGATTTACAGCGAAGAAGCGCGCACGCCGCAGGACGCTGATCTGGTATTGACGATTACTTACCCGAACATGGCGGCGCTCGATCGAACCGATGAGGCCGACGCCATCGCCACCAAAACGCTAGGACCCATGGATGCACGGGACAAAGCCGCCATGGACCGTGAGTCGATGCGTGAGCTTCAGGGTAGCCTGCTGACGCGGGAGTTGATTCTCAAATAACCGCTCGAGTGGAAGACGCTCGTCAATAACCTTCAAAACGGCCCTCGTCCAGCGAGGGCCGTTTTGCTTCAGTAAGACTATTCGGCCACCGGTGATTACACTGGCGAAGGGCACCCGTTCAAGACATACCGTCGATCGGTCCCAGCGAAGGGGAAACGAAGCTTCCGCCATTGAGTACGCTCTGGACCGCGACCACCAGTTCCTCGCCCGCTGATGCCTTGAGCACGTAGCCTCGCCCGATATCGAGCGCCTTGCGCACCAGGGCCGGGTCATCGTGCACCGTCACGAAGACGATGGCGAGGGTTGGACGCTCGCTGATCAGCTCGCGCGCGGCCTGCATGCCATCCATGCCCGGCATGCTGATATCGGTGACCACTACATCGGGATGCAGGCGCGTCGCCGCCTTGACCAGGGCCTCGCCATGTCCGACCACCGCGAGCACGTCAAACGCCTCCGCAAGCAGGTGTCGCATCTGCTCAGCGATGGGCGGGTGGTCTTCCGCCAGGATGATCGTGGCTCGACTCATGCCGTTGCCCACGCTATCGGTCGTTATAGCGTGAGCATCCGCGAGTTCTTGCCAAATTCCTAGCGAAAATGAACCATGTTTAGACTAAGTAGAATTACGCCGCCCGCGTAAGTAACTGCGCGCTGAAAGCTGTCTCAGAGCAGAAGACCCAGCTCCTCCGAGCGCCTGACCAGCTCCATGGTGGAATGCACGCCGAGTATCTGCATCATCACGTACTTGTGCGCCTCGACCGTGCGCACGGACAGCTTCAACTCGTCCGCGATCTGCTTGGAGCGCATACCGCAACCCACCAGTCGCAGGACCTCGCGCTGCTTGGTCGTGAACTGTTGCAGGTCCTGTATGTGGCTACTGATGAAATGTGCCCCCAGCGACGGCGTCACGTAAGTTCCGCCAGCAAGCACCTGGTGGGCTGCCGTAAGCAGGTCCTCGCCAGCCGCATTCTTGAGCACATAGGCACTGGCGCCCGCGCGCATGGCGGATGCCGCCAGCGCGGGTTCCGCATGCATGGTCAGAAAAACGAAAATCGTCCGGTCGCCCTGCTGCCGCAGCCGCTTCAGCACATCCAGGCCATTGGTGCCTGGCATGTTGATATCGGTGACCACCAGATCGGGCCTCAAGCGGCAGACGGCCTCGAATAACGCATCGCCGTCGGACTCCATCTCCAACAGTTCGAAATCATCACCGAGAATTCGTTGAATACCCTCGGCCACCATGCGGTGATCATCCGCAATGATCAGCCTGGGACGGATACCTCTGGATGCCGTAACGGAATACGAATGCATAGTTGCGTCCCTCTCCCTAGTGTCGACATCAAATGAAGCTCACCATCCAGTGACCTAACTCGCTCATCCATGCTCAAGAGGCCAAGTCCTTTGGCCGTCTCTCCACCGTGGTCGCCGGACAGTTCGAAACCATTGCCATCGTCCATGACGTCCAGCTCAACATGCGTAACGTTCATATCCACCGCAACACTGATGCGCTGAGCGTGGGCGTGACGCACAGCGTTACTCAAAGCCTCCTGCGTCACCCGATACAGACACAGCGCCACGTCCTGCGAAAGCTGACCGACGTGCGGGGAAACCCTCAGGTCGACTCTCGGTCCGTTGCGCTGGCGCTGCGCGTGACATAGCTCGGCCAGCGCAGCCGTCAAGCCAGTATGACTAAGCATGCTGGGATGAAGTTCGTGTGAAAGATGTCGCACATCATCGGACAGGGCGATCAGCTCATGCTGCAGCTGGCTGATGTCCTCTTGGCTCTCCTTATCGACCTTTCGCCGAATGGCGCTCAGCTGGATCGATGCCAGGGCCAGCCGCTGATTGATGTCGTCGTGCAAATCGCGTGCAATGCGCGCCCTTTCCTGTTCCTGGGCAACGATCAAGCGGCCAGCCAGCTCGCGTATCTGACCGCTGCTGTCGAGCAGCTCACGTTGTGTCACGCGTCGCTGCTCGACCAAAGCCGCGAGGAACAGGCCGGCAAGCGACATCCCCAGCGTCCACAACTGCACGCTGAGCGTGGTGGTCGCCATATCCGTCCCCAGAAATGGCCCATGTCCTTCCAGGCTGATCTGCATGGCGACGACCCCGAACAACAGGATGGCCACGCTGGTTCCCGGTATCTGCGTGCGCAAGGCCGCGAATATCACCATGGTCAGTGGCAGCAGCAGCAACAGCGGCCGCACCAGGGGGGCATGTCCATAAAGGCGCCATGCCAGCCATAACAGGGCGAGCGCGCCCGTCGCCGTCACCATCACCAGCCACCCAGGCACCCCTTCCTTGCGGATGATGGATTTCGGATCCGACAGACTGATCAAGGCTGGTACCAGCAGGACGTAGCCCAGCGCGCTGGCCAGCGCCACATGCATCCAGCTGTGCAGCGAGCTTGCTACGCCAGAGATCAGGTACTGCTGCAGAGCGACGATGACGATGGCGGACAAGAGCGGCAACGCAAACCCGCCTATCGCGAAGAACGCTGCGAGTCTGCCGAAGTCGTCGATGCGGCGCCCGGGGCACACTCGTCGCAAGACCCAGGCCGCCGCCAGGATCAAGGCGACCAGTGGCAACGTCACCACGGCGAGATTAATCAGGGATGAGGGGAAAACCACCAATGACGCCAGCAGTCCTACCACCCAACCCACGACGCAAGCGAGCCAGTACGGCCTCTCCTGACCGAGCAGCGCCGCGAGCAGCACGCCGCCGGTAAACCACACCATCGGTGCGTCGCTTTCTTGGCTCCACAGCACGGCGGAAATCAGCTGCGCCGCAAAGCTCCCCGCGAACAGCAAGACGCCTCTCGCGAGCTGGGGAGAGACTCCCTTTGCTTTGCTACGAAGCATTCATCCCCCCATCACCACGGCATCATGGCGTGGCGCTTAGCCAAGTCTCCCGCCGTCTTTCATAGAACCAGGCACGTGAAGACCCGATGATCTCTGCGCTTTCAGACGAGCAGACGAGTTAGAAATAGATGCGTTTTTTCCGATACTTACAGAATATTTCTAACCCTGTGAAACGAGTCACCTGCACGTAGAATTACCCATAAATCATCGGTATTTCCAGCATGTTTCGCCGGCCAGCGATGTCGGCCATCGCAGCACGCCAAGCGGGTCATCCAACGGCCTCGCAACGTACGGAAAGCGCCCGACTCCCGCTTGACTAACCTTCGACACTGGAGAGCCGCTGGCATGACGAGCGAAGACTTGGGTCAAGCCTTGCCTAAGTAGAAATACGCAGATTTAGACCGTGCTTCTTCGCTGCCAAAACCGCGCCATTGCGGCCAGACTGCCACCCACAGCGTACGTCGAGCCAAACCTGTTCACGCGACCGTCAACCAGGCCGGAAAGTGCTGCTGATGCGCATACGATCATGCTTGCTAGGGATCGCCGTATGGGCTGCGATCTGGCCGTCTATGGGCCGCGCGCAATCGACGCCTGCGCGACCGCCGCCAGAACCCGGGTGCATCGGCCTTGTACTCGGCGGTGGTGGTGCGCGCGGCGCTGCCCATATCGGCGTTCTGCAAGTGCTCGAACGCGAACACATACCCATTTGCCGCGTCTCGGGCACCAGCATGGGAGCCATCGTGGGTGGGCTCTACGCCGCCGGCTACAGCCCGGAAGAAATGTCGCATATCGTCACCACGCTGGATTGGAAAGATGTTTTGTCCGACGAACCTGCACGCGTGGAGATGCCCATGCGTCGCAAAGACGCAGACTATCGTTACCTGCTGAACTTCGAAGTCGGCTATCGAAATGGACGAATCATCACGCCCGTGGGCTTCGTGCAAGGGCAGAAACTCTTGCTCCTGCTACGCCGGCTGCTCATTTCCACCTGGGATATCCACGATTTTGACCAGCTACCCATTCCTTTCCGCGCCGTAGCCACCGACATCGTCGCCGGCAAACCGGTGGTGTTCGGCAGCGGCGAGCTGCCTTTGGCCATCCGCTCCAGCATGTCGGTGCCTGGCGCCTTCGCACCCGTCAACGTCGACGGCCAACTCTTGGTCGATGGCGGCGTGATGGACAACGTGCCGATCGATGTCATACGCCAGATGGGCGCGCAGCGGCTTATCGTTATTGATGTTGGCTCGCCGCTTTCCAAGGAAGAAGATCTTACCAACCCCGTGGCCCTGCTCAGCCAGATGGTGAGCGCGCTGATGGATGAAAAAACCCAGCGCCAGCTGGCCACGCTGACGCCGGACGACATCCTCATCCGCCCTGCCCTGGGCGACATCACCGCCGCGCAGTTCAATCGTGGCGCCGAGGCCATCGCGATTGGCCAGGCAGCCGCGGAAGCCGTGGTACCGCGCCTGCGCGCACTGGCCGCCTCGCCGGAAGACTGGCAGGCGTTCGAGGCCCGCCATCGCCGGCGCGAGTTTGATCCGGCCTTGATCGCCTTTCTGAAGGTCGATGGGACGAACACGCAAACGGCACCGTTCATCAAGAACAGCATGCCCTCCGAGGTCGGCAAGCCGTATGACGCCGATCGGCTCGAGAAGCAGATTGGCAACGTCTATGGCTACGGGCACTACCAGCAGATCGACTATCGATTGCAGCAGGAAGACGGGCAGCGCGGCCTGCTGATCATTCCCGCGGATAAACCGTGGGGACCGATCTACGGCAGAGTGGGACTGCAGCTCGACAACGACTTCAACGGCAACAGCCAGTACCTGGTCTCGGGAGAAATCAACGCCACCAACATCAACCGCTACGGCGCCGAATGGCGCAGCACACTCTGGGGCGGACGCATTGGCGGCCTCGCCACCGAGTTCTACCAACCCCTGGGGCAGAACGCGACCACGTACGTAAAACCTTTTGCCATGCTGCGCAACGAGGATCTACCCGTATATGACAGCAGCGGCAGCAGCCAACTGGCGGACTACCGCATTCGACGCACCCAACTCGGGCTGGAAACCGGCTGGTCACCCGCCAGCTACTGGCGACTCCTCGCGGCTTTCACCCGCGGACGCGATAAGGTCAACCTGACCGTCGGCAGCCCCACCGACTTTCCCAACCAGTCGTCCGATTATTCGATGTTCAAGCTCGGGCTGGATTGGGACAGCCTGGACAGCGCGCAATTTCCGACCCAGGGCGCCCATCTGCAACTGGGCTACGAGATGTATCGCACCGTCCTGGGCGGCCAGGTCAGCGGCGACGTCGCACGCCTGACCGCCGATTGGGTGCCCCGCTTCTGGTCGCCGGAGAGTCGCTATCACCTGCTGCTGGGCATGCGTCTGTCCAGTGCGGTCGACAACACCAACTTCTTTGAAACGCAGGACTTCCTGGGTGGCTTCCTCAATCTCTCCGGCTATGCCGAACGCGCGCTCTACGGCAACCAGAGCGCGCTGTTCCGGGCCGTCGTCTATCGTCGCACGGGCGCGATGGATGCCATTTTCTCGACCCCCTTCTATGTCGGTGGCAGCCTTGAGGCCGGCAATACCTGGCATAACAAAGACAACGTGAGGCTGGACTCGCTGATCTACGCGGGCAGCATCTTCGTGGGACTGCAATCACCGTTGGGACCGGTATTTCTCGGCTACGGCTATGCCGATGGTGGACATAGCGCGATCTACCTCACGTTCGGCTCGCTGCTGCGACCACGGCCCTAAGGGATTCCGTAGTTTTACTGAAAAAGTATCAGTGGAAATTCGCTTACCACGCGGGCCTGAACGGGCCAATCTTGTCATGGGCGACCACGACCGGCGACGAGGGATCAGATCCATGCCAAGACGACTCTTGACGGCCCTGTCGGTTGCCGCCTCGCTTGCCGCTGTCGGCCCCTCGCTGGCCAGCGAAGGTGCGCCGCGGCGTTATATCAGGGAGTCCGCCGTCAAGAACCGTAGCAAGGGCGAGCTCCTCATGCTCAACATGGGTGTATCGCTCTAAGCCATGCATACCTCTCGCCGACAGCATGGTCGAAGCGGGCGCAAGCCACGGCTATTGTTGGCAGATGACCACCGTTGCATTGCGGAAGGACTTGCCGGCCTGCTCGCGCCCATCACTGATTCGGTAGCCATCGTGCATGACGGTGAGTCGCTGGTGGAGACTGTGCTGGCGGGCAGCATCGACATGGTCGTGTCCGAGATCGGTCTGCCGGCACTAGGCGGCGTACAGGCGCTGGGAAAGCTGCGTACACAAGGCTGTCACGTCCCCTTTATTGTACTTACCACGCACGACGAGCCATTGATCGTACGCCAGGCGCTGGAGTCCGGTGCCAATGGTTATGTCCTCAAGCAATCGGCCAGTGCGGAGCTATACGCAGCGATTGCGGCTGTCGCAGGTGGTGAGCACTACATAAGTCCGAGCCTGATGGCGTCGCTGCTGCAGGAACCGGTGTTGTCCCGCAAGCTCACCCATCGGCAACGACAAGTGATCGATCGCATGGCAGGGGGACGACGCACTACCGAGATCGCGGCTGAGCTTGGCATCTCCATCCGCACGGTCGAGAGCCACCGACAGGCCCTGCTCGGCCTGCTTGGCGTGCATAGCAGCGTGGCCTTGATTCGGGAAGCGGAACGCCTCGGCCTGATTGCCCCTGGCTCATCGGACGAAGGCAACCCGACGCCCTCCAGTGTGGACCTACTGAATGATTAGCCAGCATTTTCCTGCCCTTGTTTATCGCAAGACAAAACCGCCAGCGGATAGCAAACCCGTTTTCTCTTGCGAGTTCACATCATGAAAACCAAAGGATCACGGCCATGAAACTGCTACACATCGCTGCATTGGGCCTGCTCGTTACGCTGGCCGGATGCTCATCGGTACGGATCACCAACGAATGGCGGGACCCCGGTTGGCAAGGACCGCCCGCGACCCACATTGCCGTGATCGGTATTTCCAATAGCGACAGCACGCGCCGGGTGTTCGAGGACACCTTCGTGCAGGAGCTACAGAACGCCGGCGTCTCCGCGGTAGCCAGCTATACGCAACTCGGACCCAACGACACGTCGATAAAAGTCGACCAGCTGATCAAGTCCACGGGCGCCGACGCCATCCTGGTAACGCGTGTGCAGAGCGTCAACCAGCGGATCAACGTCAGCCCTGGTGCGCCAGGACGCGCCTGGGGTAACCCGTGGGGTGGTCCAGGCTGGGGCGGCGCTGGCTGGCGTGGTCCTCCGGGCCGCAGCGGATTCTATGGCTGGTATGGCAACGCCTGGCAGCAGGCGCCGGTAGTCACGGTCACCGAAGAGGTCACGCTTGAGACCAGCATTTGGGATGCACGAACGCAGACCGTCGTGTGGGTGGTCTCGACCCAGGGTGTTGGCAGCAGCAACATCCCCAGGATTACCCGCAGCCTCGCCAGCACCTTGATCCCTCGGCTGAGGACGGACGGCATCATCCACTGATCGGCGATCAGTGAGGACGCGCCCGCGAGTCCAGGATGGGACCATGGCCATCCATCTTCCATGGTGGGCGCTTCCGTGGGCGGCCATGGCCGTTCCGGCGGTAGTGGATGGGGCTACCGCTTCGTCGTTACCGCGCTGTTCCTCAATGAGCACAGGAGCTACACGATGGCCACTTCACTGAAACTCCTCACGGCGCTACTAGCCTGCAGCGCGACCCTGGCCGTAAGCGCCCAGCAACTGCCGGCCGCCTACCCATCGCAAGGCCAGAATGCCGAACAGCAGGCCGCCGATAAAAATGCTTGCGTTACATGGGCGCAGAACAACGCCTCTACCCAGCCCGTACCCGCACAGCAGACCGGGCCTGCCGTGGGTGGCGGCCAGCGTGTCGCGGGCGCCGCGCGTGGCGCCGCCGCAGGCGCGGTCATCGGCGGAGTCGCCAACGGCGATGCCGGACGAGGTGCAGGCACGGGGGCGGCGGCAGGCGTCGTCGTCGGTGGCTCGCGTGCGCGACAACAGCGCCGTGCCGACAACGCAGCAGCCGCCGACACCCAAACGCAAAACTCAGCAGCGTACGGCCAGGCGTTTGGGTCGTGCATGACGGGCAAGGGTTATACCGTCCATTGAATGCCCTGCCGACGCTCTCCGTTCCGCAGCAAGGCAGGAAATCAAAAAGGCCGCCCTGGGGCGGCCTTTTTAGTCTCGTGGAAGGCAGCGCTGGCCTGGTCACTCAGTGCCAGGGTCTTTCACTTCCTGCCAGCTGCTGTCGGGGTCGAATTGCTTCATCCCCTCGGCCACCTTGGCGCTGTCCTTGCCGAGATCTTTTTCGAAAACCTCGCCATCGTGACTGACCATGAAGGACATGACGCCGGTCTCGCCGTATTTGATTGGCCACGCCACCAGGGCGAAACCATTCGTCATGCGACCGCCGACGATGTAGTTGTAAGCACCACCTGGCGCAGACGGACCTTGCGCGGTGAGGATGCGGTAGCGATAGCCGTGATAGCCCTGCCCTGGCGTGACTTCAGCGAACAGGGGACCCAGCGGACTCTCCTCTTCGTTGCCCGTGACAGGCCAATACAGCCCATCGTGCTTGCCCTGCGTGCTCATGAACTTCTGCGCGTACTGCAAGATGCCGTCGCCCATACGGTCCTTCGACGCGAAGTCGCGCTGCGCGTCGTAGTACGCGAGCATCGCCTTCTCGGTCGCCAGCTCGTTGCTGCCGATATGCCGCGTGCGGATCTCGCTCTGCGCCGTCTTGACGTCGAAGTGCCAGCCGGAGGCGTCACGCACGAGAGGAATCGGCAGGGTCCAGTTGTCCTTGCCGACGCCAAGGTGCGCGCTCTTGTCATCACCGTCGATACGATGGGCTTCGTCGTAACGGGCCAGGAAGGTATCCAGGTCTGAGCGATCAATACCTTCCGTCGGGATGAAATCCTTCCAGTTGGCGCCGAGCACCTTCGCCAGCGCCACCTTGTCGTTAGCGCGTATAGCCTGCACAAAGGCTGTCGCCGCGGCATCAGCGCTGGGGTAAGTCGCCTCTTGCGCCACAGCGCCGGCTGATAGCGCGCTGCCGACGGCCAACGCGAAGCAAAGGCAAAGGCCACGTCCGGATAGTGTCAGATTCATGGTCATGCTCCCAATCGACGACGCCCGCCGCCACCGCCACGGCTTGGTGATGGCCTGGAAACCTGCCGCCCCCCGCCGCCGCCGCCGCTGCGCGAACTGCCCATGGAACGCTGGCTCGCCTGGCCGCGATTTGATTGCGTACGCGAGGATCCCGGTGACTGCACACCACCGAAGGCGTTATTCCGCGCCTGCGACCCGCCACCGCCATTGCGCTGGCCATAATTGCCTCCCGCCCCACGATCTCCGCCTCCCTGCCCGGCCATGCGATTGCCCGCTGCGTTACCCCCTCCCGCATTGCGATCGCCAAACCCGCCCGCCCCCTGGCCGCCACGCCCGGCGCCAGCGTTGCCTGCCATCCGATCACTTGGCGCTGCCCTGGCAGGACCGGCTGCCCCACCATTCGCCCCGCGTCGAGCGGCGGCCGAGGAACCGTTGTTCGTCGTGCGATCAAAGCTCTGCATCGCGCGCTGCCGATCGCCGCCCGCCGCTCCTTCGCGGCCACGGTAGCCCTGACGCTGATCCGCACCACCTACGCCCTGGCCGTAACGATCCCGGCTACCGGAATCGCGGTAAGGCGTGCCGCGTCGGTTCTCGGCATTGTGGTTCCAGCGGGAGTTACCATTGCCGTTACCACTGATGCGATTGCTCTCGCGGTTGATGTTGTTGTAGCGGTTGGTGTTGATGTTGACGTCGCCGCCACCCCAATTCATGCCACCCCACAGCGAATTGGTGATTGCTATGCCCGCACCAAACATCAGGCCTGCCGCCAGAGCGCCGCCATAAGGGTAGTAAGCCGCCGGCGGTGGCCAGTAATAAGGCGGATAGCCTGGGTACGCCCAACTGCCGTACACCACGGTGGGATTGTAGGAAGGCACGTAAACCACTTCGGGATTCGTCGGCTCGATCTGGATGATCGTGGTGCTTGGCGCGGCAGGCGCGGCAGCCTGTGCCGGCGGCGCCTGTTGCACGATGACTTTCTGTTGTTCGTTCGATTTCAGGTTGCCGGCCTGTTGCGCCTTGGCGCGCAAGCGCTGTATCGATGCCATCACCTGATCCGGCTCCGCCAGGAAGGCATCGCCGACGTTCTGCACCCAGTCGGAACGTTCCTTCATCTGCGCGAGCACCTGGGGAAAGGCGACCAGTGACTGGACACTGGGATCCCAAGCCTTGTCCTGCACCTGTTTCACCGCCGCGTCGCCTTGCGCCTTGGGGTTAGCTGCCGACCAGCTGGCAGCCTCAGCCACGTCGCCGGGATAGGTCGTAGCCATCAGGATTTGCGAGAGCAAGGCGTCCGGATACAAGGCCACCGGCGCCAGCATCTGGTCGAGTTGTTCTGGCTTGAAAATCTGCTGGCCAGCCTTCGGTTGGCTGCCTTGCGGCTGACCACCCGTCGGCTGGCTAGGTCGTGGCTGGCTGCCCTGCTGGGGCGGCGGATTCTGGGCAACCGCCATGCCCGTCAAACAAACAAGAACCGCCAGCAGACTGGCCTGCACCCATCCATACCGAGTCGCCGTTTTCATTGCGTCGCTCCCGGGAATCTCGCGCACTTATTAGCTTGCCATCAACCTGGCGAGCCGCACAGAGCATTTATGCGGTGTCTGTTCTAAGCAAAAGTACGTAGCCGACATGCGGCCTGCATGATGAACGGGCGACCGCGTAAATTTACTGAGGCGCCGCTAGGTAGTAGTTCGCTGGGCAACGCCGGAAAGACATCTCACTATGGAGCTGGATCTGACTTAGGAAGAGCTGCCATGAATAGCCGTCTTAGCTCCCGTGCTGTTTCGCGCCTTGCTACGCTTCCCTTGGCGTTTCTCCTCGCGGGTATCGGCAGCGCTCACGCTGATGCTGCGCCGGACCTGTGGGACGGCAACTGGCACTTCAGCCTCACGCCCTACGTATGGCTACCAGGCATTTCTGCCAGCACGCGCTACCAGGTGCCTGGCACGGGCACGGTCCAGAACAACACCAATAACGACATCTTCAGCTACCTCAGCGGCGCCTTCATGCTTGAAGGCACGGCCCGCAAAGGCCAGTGGGGCATCTACAGCGATGTCGACTGGGTCAATTTCAGCAATGAAGAGGGGCGCTTCACCCGTGTGGGTGGCGCCCGCATCGCTGGCAGCGCGGGCCTGAATACCAGCTGGGATCTCAAGGGCGGCTTGTTCAACGTGGCTGGCCTCTACTCGGTGGCACACGGACAAAGCGGCTTTTTCGATGTACTCGCTGGCGTGCGCTATCTCTGGTTGAAAGGCAACGTCAATTGGGACTTCACCCTCACTGGCAATGGGGGCCTGGTGAATTTGGCCAGAAGCGGTCGTCTGCGCGGCCAGACCAACCTGACCGACGGCATCGTCGGTGTACGCGGTATCTGGACGCCGTTCGACAACAAAAACGTCTTTTTCCCCTACTACGCCGATATCGGCGGCGGAGGCTCAGACACTACCGCCCAGGCCAAGATTGGCGTGGGTTACGCCTTTCATTGGGGTTCCATCGCGCTCGTCTATCGCGGCGTTCGGTATACCCAAAACGGAGGCGACAACTTCCTTCGCAAGGTGTCGCTGAGCGGCCCTTCACTGAGCGCCACGTTCCAGTTCTAAGTGTGGCTCTATCGAGTCGCCAACGCAGACCAGTCACGCCTCAACCAGATGGTGGCATCAAGGGCCAGAGTTGATCATCTGGCGGAAATACTTTTCTAGTTGATGTCAATGATGGTTGGCCGCATTCAATCCATTCGTTACGCCACGACGCAGCGACGATCGTGGGGTTCACTGGCGTCATGCCGGCCATGCCATGGGCGCAACGCTTATTGATCGCTCGACCGAATCATGGCCAGCCCGGCGGGTGTGAGCTCAAGGGACACGGCGCCATCGACGACCCGCTCAGGTGCGCGCACGAGTCCAGCGCCGCGCAAACGCTCTGCGGTCGCTTCGGAAACCAGGTCCGGCCTGCCGACGGCTACCCAGCCGAGGCATTCGAGATCTTTGGGGTCAAGGTTCGTACAACTCAACATCGCGGTTTATCCGTTGCAACTTGACGCCGTCTACTCATGCGAAACGTGTGACCTGTGAACGCTATCCGCCCAGCGCGGCGAGGTGAAGGCAGTAGCTTGGCAAGAGCTTACCCTAACCCAACCGTTGCCAAGCGACCCCGCTTTTGAATAGCGCTTCACGTCCTGGTAAACCCGCTGAGAGCAGCATTTGTGGTGG
>DASXND010000316.1:0-10752 GCA_036495265.1 Dyella sp. | reverse complement strand
TTGCGATTGGCACGCTGCTGCTGCTCTTCGTCATATCGGGCCTGGTCACACTGCAGTCCGTGTCGCGCCAGACCACCAGCTCGCATTGGACCCGGCATACCTACGAGGTCAAGCTTAAGCTCGCTGACACGGTGCGTGCCCTGCAAGCCAGCCAGATCGGCGCACGCGGCTACCTGCTTACGCAGCAACCGGCGGAACTTGCCGCGTTTCAACAGGCCAACCACGATCTTTCCGAAAACATCAGCCAGCTGCGGCAACTGACGTCCGACAACCCCCTACAGCAGGCCCGCATCGACCAGTTGCTAAGCCTGACCACCAAGTGGCAGCAGGAGGTGGCCAGCGCGGCCATCGATGCCGTGAAGGACGTCACCACGCCCGATCCCGCCGCCGCCGCGCTGCAACGCGAGAAAATCCAGTCGAACTATCTGAGCCACCTTTCGGTTAGCGTCAGCGACATACTGACCCTGATCAGGCAGATGGATGACAGCGAGTCGACCCTGCTCGACCAGCGCGAACAAATCCAGCACCGGGATGTGCTCGAGGTGCAAGCCGTCACCTGGATCACCCTGTTGCTGAGCCTGGTGCTTGGCGTCGCGGTGATCACCATGACCTTCCGCCTGATCACCCGGCCGATCCGCCGCATGACCGACCTGATGACGCGCTTGGCGGCACACGATCACACCGTCGAGATCCGCCAGCTGGAACGCCGTGACGAAATCGGCGAGATCGCCCGCGCACTGCAGGTATTCAAGCAGATGGCGATCGAAACCAGCGCGCAGACCTGGGTGAAGACCCAGGTCTCGCAGATTGCCACCGAACTGCAGGCGGTCAGTGACCCGCGCGAATTCGCCGACCGGCTGACCGGCACGCTGGTGCCGCTGCTGCAAGGCGGTGTCGGCGTGTTCTACATGTACGACGAGAACGACCGCAGCCTGCTGCTGGAAGGCAGTTACGGTTACCAGCATCGCCGTCACCTGAGTTCGCATTACGCGCTGGGTGAAGGGCTGGTGGGACAGTGCGCGGTGGAACGCAAACCGATCTCCCTGCAGGACGTGCCCAACGACTACGTGCACATTCACTCCGGCACCGGCGAAGCCTTGCCGCGCACGATTACCTTGTTGCCGCTGCTGTTGCGCGACAAGCTGCTTGGCGTTCTGGAGCTGGCCAGTTTCCGCCATCTCACCGAGCCGCAGGAGCGTCTGCTAAGCGAGCTGCTGCCGATCGCATCGCTGTCGCTGGAAAACCTGAGTCGCGCGATCCGCACCGAGAGTCTGCTCAAGCGCACCCGCGAACAGGCCGACGAGCTGCGCGAATCGGAAGAGGCCCTGCGTCACCAGCAGCACGACCTGCAGACCAGCAACGAAGAACTCAACGCCAAGACCCGCGAGCTGCAGGAGCAATCGCAACGCTTGCTGGCTTCGGAAGAAGAGCTTCGCGTGCAGACCGAGGAATTGCAGGCCTCCAACGAGGAGCTGCGGCAGAAGACGGACACGCTCAACCATCAGAAGCAAGTGCTGGAGACCTTGCAGCGCGAAACCCAGGACAAGGCTGAGGAACTCGCGCGGGCCAGCCAGTACAAGTCCGAATTCCTCGCCAACATGTCGCACGAGTTGCGCACACCGCTGAACAGCCTGCTGATCCTGTCGCGCAACCTGGCCGACAATCGCGAAGGCAACCTGGACGACGAGCAGATCGAGTCGGCGCGCATCATTCACGACTCCGGCAGCAACCTGCTGCGGCTGATCAACGACATCCTCGACCTGTCCAAGGTCGAGGCCGGCAAGATGGAAGTGATGCTGGACGATTTCCCGCTGGCGGATCTGGAACGCGTACTGCGGCGCACGTTCAGTCATGTGGCGCAGGAAAAACGGCTTGCCCTGCATATCGACATCGATGCCGCCCTGCCGACCAGCATCTGCACGGATGCCAGCAAGCTCGAACAGGTGGCGAACAACCTGATCGGCAATGCATTCAAGTTCACCCACCACGGCTCGGTAAGCGTCCACCTCGGGCGGCCTTCAGCCGCCATCGTCCTGCCCGAAACGCTGCGCGGAAAGGACGTCATCGCCATCGCCGTCAGCGACACCGGCATTGGCATTCCGCCCGAAAAGGCGCACAAGATCTTCCACGCCTTCGAGCAGGTCGACGCCAGCACCAGCCGGCAGTACGGCGGCACCGGCCTGGGCCTGGCCATCTCCAAACGTTTGGTCGAATTGCTCGATGGCGATATCGTGGTGCACAGCGACGTCGGTCATGGCAGCACCTTCACCATCCTGCTCCCCGAGCGCAGCCCGCAAGGTGCCAGCTTCATGCCGCCGACGGCCGATGCGACGATGCTGCCGGCAGCGCCACGCCCAGCACCCCAAGCCGGACTGCTGCCTGAAACCATCGACGACGATCGCGCCAGCCTCGCTCCCGCTGACACGGTCATCCTTATCATCGAGGATGACCCGGTATTCGCGCGCATTCTTGCCGACATGGTTCATCGCAAGGGTTACCGCGTGTTGGCCGCAGCCGATGGCGAGTCTGGCCTTCAGCTGGCCCAGCACTATCGACCCACCGGCATTCTGCTCGACGTGATGTTGCCCGGCATGGACGGCTGGACGGTGATCGAACGGTTGAAGGAAAGTCCGGTCACACGCCACGTGCCGGTGCACTTCATCTCCGCCGTCGACGAGGCGCATCGGGGCCGTGAGCTGGGCGCGGTGGGCTTTCTGACCAAGCCGGTCAGTCGCGAAGCCATCAGCGGGGCATTCGACCGCCTACTGCACTTCGCGGAAGGACAAACACGTCAGCTGCTGGTCATCGACGACGACCGCGACTCGCGCGCGGCGCTGCGTACCCTACTGCGCCATGACGACGTGAGCATCGACGAGGTCGGCAGCGCCGAGGACGCGCTGCAGCACATGGCCGAGACCGGCTACGACTGCATCGTGCTCGACCTCGGCCTGCCCGGGATGTCGGGTATGGACTTCCTCGAGCAGCTCTCCGCTGCCGGGCGCCTGCCCCCGGTGGTGGTCTATTCCGGCCGCGAGCTCAGCCGCGAAGAAAGCCTCAAGCTGCGCCAGTACACCGACAGCATCGTGATCAAGGGTGTCCGTTCGGCGGAACGCCTGATGGATGAGGTGAGCCTGTTCCTGCACAGCTTCCGCGACGGCGGCAAGCACATGCGGGCAACCGCGGCGGCCTCGCCTGCGGCGCCCGACGGTAGCGAGCTGCGCGAGCGCAAGGTGCTGCTGGTGGACGATGACATGCGCAACCTGTTCGCGCTGTCCAAGGTGCTGCGTGGATGGGGCATGCACGTCACCATGGCGCAGGACGGCCTGAAGGCGCTCAAGATGCTGGCCGACCACGACGACATCGAGCTGGTCTTGATGGACGTGATGATGCCGGTGATGGACGGCTACGATACGATTCGCGACATTCGCGCCCAACCTCGGCTGGTCCGTCTGCCGATCATCGCACTCACCGCCAAGGCCATGCGCGGCGATCGCGAGAAGTGCCTGGAAGCCGGCGCCAATGATTACCTGTCCAAGCCGATCGACATTGACAAGCTGTCGTCGATGATGCGCGTATGGCTGCAACGATGAACGAACGGCGCGAACCCGTGCCGGCCAAGGACGTCGCGCTGGAGGATATCGAGGTCGAGTTGTTCGTGCGTGCGCTCAGGCTGCGTCACGGCTACGACTTCAGCCAATACGCGCCGGCCTCGCTCAAGCGTCGCGTGCTGCAGCTGGCCCGTGCACTGGAAGCGCACACCGTCAGCGCACTCACGGCCCGCCTGCTGCACGAACCCGGCCTGCTATCGGTCGTACTGGCGGGACTGTCCGTACCCGTGTCGGAAATGTTTCGCGATCCGGACGTGTTTCGCGCGTTGCGCGAACAAGTGTTCCCGGTACTGGCCTCCTACCCCCAGATCAATATCTGGCAGGCAGGCTGCGCGCGTGGGCAGGAGGTGTACTCGCTGGCCATCCTGCTGGAAGAAGCCGGCCTGTACGAGCGCACCCAGATCTACGCCACCGACTTCAACGAAGACGCGCTAACCCAGGCGCAGGAGGGCATCTACCCTTCCAAGGAGGCGCAACTGTGGTCACGCAACTACCTTGCCGCTGGCGGCAGCCATACCCTGGCCGACTACTACAGCGCCCGCTATGAGTTCATAAAACTGGACCAGCGACTGCGCCGCAACGTGATCTTCGCCAACCACAACCTGGTGACCGACGAGGTGTTTTGCGAGGCGCACCTGGTGCTATGCCGGAACGTGTTGATCTACTTCTCCGACCCATTGCAGGACCGTACGCTCGCGCTGTTCCGTGACAGCCTGGTGCGCGGTGGCTTTCTTTGCCTGGGCACGCGCGAAAGCCTCGACTTCGCGCCCTCGTCGATCGACTTCACCGCAGTGGAGACCGCCTCGCGCATCTACCGCCTTGGTCCTCGCACAGCCGTCAGGGACTGATATGGCCACGCCGCAAGCCATCGTCATTGGTTGCTCGGCCGGCGGATTGACCGCACTGGAGGCGCTGTTTGCCGCACTCGATCCAGCACTGCCCCAGCCCATCGCCGTTTGCTGTCACACGGGCTCCTCGACGGTCGACCTGTTATGCGAGCTGCTTGGCGATCACGCCCGCCTGCCGGTCGTCGAGGCGCGTGAACGCGAGCCGCTCAAGGGTGGCGTCATCCATATCGCGCCCAGCGGCTATCACCTGCTGGTGGAAGCCAGCCGTCGCTTCTCGCTATCGGTCGATGCGAGAGTCAGTTTCGCGCGCCCCTCGATCGATGTGCTGTTCGAATCCGCCGCCGAGGCGTACCGCGACGCCCTGATCGGCATCGTGCTCACCGGCGCCAATAGCGATGGTGCGGAGGGCCTGCGCCGGATTCGTCAGCTAGGTGGCCTGGCTATCGCCCAGGACCCTGCCGACGCCGAACAATCAGCCATGCCCCAGGCGGCCCTGGATCTCGCCGGCGCCGACCACTGTCTTCCACTGGCGGCCATCGCGCCGTTGCTCAACCGTCTTTGCCTGCCATGAATATCGCCTCCCCCAAGATCCTCGTCGTCGACGACACGCCTGCCAACCTGGTCGCCATGCGTCGCCTGTTGGCCGACAGTGGCGCCCGGCTATACGAAGCCGACAGTGGCAACGCTGCACTGGCCCTGTGCCTGGATCATGAGTTCGCGCTGATCCTGCTCGACGTGAACATGCCCGAGATGGACGGCTTCGAAGTGGCCGCACTACTGGGAGAAGCGGAGCATCTGCGCGAGACGCCGATCATCTTCGTCACTGCCGCCTACGCGGACGACATGAACCGGCTGCGCGGTTATCGCTTTGGAGCGGTCGACTACATCGCCAAGCCGATCAATGACGTGATCCTGCAATCGAAGGTACGCGTGTTCCTGGAACTCTATGCCGCACGCGCCCAGCTGAAGATGACCCTTGACGCCCTCTCCGAGCGCAACACGCAGCTCAGCGAGGAAATCGCCGAGCGCAAGCGCATCGAGGCGCAGATTCGCCACCAGGCCACGCACGACATGCTCACCGGCCTACCCAACCGCACCCTGTTCCATGACCGCCTGCGTACCGCGATGCAGCGTGTGCCGCGGCATGGTCATGGCTTTGCGCTGGCCCTGTTGGACATCGACGGCTTCAAGGGAGTCAATGACAACCACGGCCATCCTGCGGGCGATGCGCTATTGCAGGCCATTGCCAAGCGACTGAGCGAACACGTACGGGCGAACGATACGGTGGCACGCCTGGGTGGCGACGAGTTCGCGCTGATCGTGGAAGACGTTGGCGACCTGCCATCCCTGCTCAAGCGCTGCGAACAGGTGTGTGCAGTGCTCGCTGAGCCGTACTCTCTTCAGGGAAGCGAAGGTCGATTCGCGGTCTACGTAAGTGCCAGCATCGGCATTGCCGTGTGGCAGGATGCCGGCGGCAGCGACGAGGCGCTGATCCATGCGGCCGACCGTGCGCTTTACCAGGCCAAGGGCGAAGGCAAGAATCGCTGCGTACTGGCGCCATAAATCAGCGCGGATGGACGCTCAACGCTGGCTGCGCGGCGATACCCACATATCGATGCGCGCACGAAAGACCTCGTTGCCCTCGCCGTCGCGAATGCTGACATGCGCCGGCCAGGCGTAGCCGCTGGCCGCTTCGGTCGCAGCAAACTCGGGAGTGGCCACAGCATGCATGCGGCCCTTCGCCTTCGCCACGTACTCGACCGTCATGCCCTTGGGAATCCAGCGCATGCTGGCGGGGATGGTCACGTCGGTCATCATGCCGGCACTGAGCTCGGCCGCGTTGCACAGGGCGATCGCATGTACGGTGCCGATATGGTTGTGCACACGACGGCGGTCACGGATGGTCACCTCACAGCGGCCCGGCTCCAGCGTCACAAAGCGTGGCGCGATGGTGGCGAAGTAAGGTGCCTTGAAACAGATGAGCCGCGCATACAGCCAGCGCCCACCCGGCAGGGAAACCAGTCGACGATAGAGTGACAACGCCGGACTCATGGCAAATCTCCCGCATGAGCGGAGCCTGAGGCTCCGCCCTTTCCGTATGACGAGGGCTCAGGCCGCGTCGGCCAGCTTCTTCTTGAGATCCGCGCGGGTCACCGCCGCGCGCAGTTCGGACGGATCGAAGTCATCCACGGAGATGAACTCGAAGACCCGTTCGCGCACGCGCTTGAGCAAGTCGAACTCGGCGGCGCTGATCACGCCCGCCTGCATGGCCTCCCCCAGTTGGCCGTTGTAGTCGTGCGACTTGAACTGGCCTGCCTTCTGCGCCTTACCGAACTTGCGCTCCACCGGCTCGGCCGCAATCACATCCGGCAGCAGCGCATTCATGCGACCGATGGTGTTATTCGCGGTCGGCGTGAGATAGGTCCATTCGGTGAGTCGATCG
Source organism: Dyella sp. (assembly GCA_036495265.1). Classification (GTDB taxonomy): domain Bacteria; phylum Pseudomonadota; class Gammaproteobacteria; order Xanthomonadales; family Rhodanobacteraceae; genus Dyella. The sequence goes on along the minus strand of DASXND010000316.1, from coordinate 3,853 downwards.
CGCGCCTCGCCTGGCGCCGTGATCAGGGCGGCCACGCGGCGACCCAGACGGTCCGATGGCGGCACTTCACGGCGACCCAGCGGGAACACCAGCGCGCGCAGCAACCACGACACCGGACGCACCGGGAAGTTGCGGATCGCGCCATCCAGCGCCATCTGCATGCGCCACACGCACTCGTGGAACGCCCAGGCCAGCAACGGACGATCCGCCTCCGGACGACCGGTATCCTCGTAGCGCTTGAGCATGGCACTGGCGATGTAGAGGTAGCTCAGCACGTCGCCCAGACGGGCCGACAGCTTTTCCTTGAACTTCAGCTTGCCGCCAAGCACACCCATGAAGACGTCGGCGCACAGTGCCAACGCCGCGGAATAGCGGTTGAGCTTGCGGTAGTAACGGCGCGTATAGGCATCGCCGGCGGTGTCGCCGAAGCGCGAGCCGGTGAGCCCGAGGGTAAAGCTGCGCACCGCATTGGAAATGCCGAAGCCGATATGGCCGAACAGCGCGCGGTCGAACGTCTTCAGGCGATCGCCGTAGTCGGCGATCGACAGTGCCTGCATTTCCTTGAGCACATAAGGATGGCAGCGGATCGCACCCTGTCCGAAGATCATCAGGCTGCGCGTCATGATGTTCGCGCCTTCCACCGTGATGGCGATCGGCACGCCCTGCCAGGAGCGGCCGGCGTAGTTTTTCGGACCCAGCTGCACGGCCTTGCCGCCGTGCACGTCCATCGCATCACCGGCCACGACGCGGCCCCATTCGGTGGCGTGGTACTTGGCGATGGCCGAGGGCACGGCTGGCTTTTCACCACGATCGACCGCTGCTGCGGTCGCGCGCGACAGCGCCGCCGTAGCGTAGGTCAGGCCGCCAATACGGGCGAGCGCCTCTTCCACGCCCTCGAAGCGCGCGACCGACAGGCCGAACTGCTTGCGCATGCGCGCATACGCGCCGGTGGCAGCTACCGCGGCGCGCACACCGCCGGTTGCATTGGATGGCAGCGAGATCGCGCGACCCACCGACAGGCATTCCACCAGCATGCGCCAGCCGTGACCGGCCATGTGCGGGCCACCGATCAGCACCGACATCGGCACAAACACGTCCTTGCCGTGTAGCGGTCCGTTCTGGAACGGCACGTTCAGCGGAAAGTGGCGACGACCGATCTCCAGGCCCGGCGTCGAACGCGGCAGCAGTGCCAGCGTGATGCCCAGGTCTTCCTTGTCGCCCAACAAGTGCTCGGGGTCATACAGGCGGAAAGCCAGGCCGACGACCGTGGCGATAGGCGCCAGCGTGATGTAGCGCTTATCGAAGGTGAGCTTCATGCCTAGCGTTTCGACGCCATCGACCACTTGCTTGCAGACAATGCCGTAGTCGGTGAGCGAGGTGGCATCCGAACCCGCATAGGGGCCGGTGAGCGCAAAGCAGGGGATTTCCTCACCGATCGCCAGGCGCGGCAGATAGTGGTTCTTCTGCTCGTCGCTGCCGTAATGCAGCAGCAACTCGGCGGGCCCAAGCGAGTTAGGCACGGCGACGGTCGAGGCCACGGTGGCGGACATCGTTGCCAGCTTCTGCAGCACCGCAGAGTGCGCCAGCGCGGAGAAGCCCAGGCCGTTGTACTGCTTCGGAATGATCATGCCGAAGAACTTGTGCTTCTTCACGAAGGCCCACACGTCCGGCGGCAAGTCGGCCAGCTCGTGGGTGATCTGCCAGTCGTCGATCATGCCGCACAGCTGTTCCACCGGGCCGTCCATGAAGGCCTGCTCTTCCACGCTCAGCTCGGGCTTGGGCTGCTTGAGCAGCTCGTGCCAGTCCGGCTTGCCGGAGAACAATTCGCCCTCGAAGCCGACGGTGCCGGCTTCCAGCGCGGTTTGCTCGGTTTCGGAGAGCTTGGGCGTCACCTGGGCAAATAGCTTCAGCAGCGGTGCGCTGATCTGCTTGCGACGAAAGCCATCCATCAGCAAGGGAACGGCGATCGCCAGTTCGATCAGTAACAGGATGAACATCGTCCAGGTGGCGCCAGCCATCAGGCCGACCACCACGGTGGCAACCACCGTGGCGATCGCCCAGGTGCGCAGGCTGCTGCGATAGTAGGCACAGGCGCCAGAGGCGATAAGCGCCGCCAGCAGAGTCAGGATCACGGACATCACAACACCTCGTTACGAATGACGACTTGGCGGATCACAGGCATCACGCAGGTTCAAACGGGAACCGCATCGCTGCGGTCCTGGGCGGAAAACTGACCCACGAATCGTGCAATCTCGCGGGTGAATGCATCGTTGGCATCGCCGGCCACCATGTGCGTGGCTCGCGGCAATTCCAGGTGTTCGGCATGCGGTACCAGCTTCAGGAATTCGTCGACGTTGTCGCGCGACACCACATCGCTGCGGCCGCCGGAGAGCAGCAGCACAGGCAGCTGGACTTTCGCCGCCGCGGCCATCAGGCGTGGCTGGTAGCGCTCGCTCTCGCTGATGAGGCCGCCAAGCAGCGCCGGGTCCCAATGCCAACGCAAGCGGCCGTCGGCACCTTCGCGCAACAGCGGACGCAGCTGGTCTTCGGACTTGCGCCCCGCGCGATGCGGCATATACAGCGCGATTTCCTCCGCCGCCTCCGCATAACTGGCGAAGCCATCCGGATGCGCCTGCATGAAGGCGAGAATGCGTTCGACGCCAGCCGTCTCCCAGCGCGGCGTGATATCGACCAGCACCATCGCGCGGAACGCCTGCGGATCGATCTCCCCCGCAATGATCAGGCCCAGCAGGCCGCCCATCGAGGCGCCGACCAGGATGGGTTTTTGCACCTGGGCATGGGCCAGCAGACGCAGATCGCCCACGAACTGTTCCATGTGGTAGTCGCCGCCCGCAAGGCGATCGCTTTCGCCATGACCGCGGCTGTCGTAGCTCACGCAACGACAACCCAGCGACGCCAGCGCGGCAGCCGTGCCGTGCCAGGCACCGCGCGTTTGGCCAAAGCCATGGGCGAACAGCAGGGTCGGGCTACCCGACGGGTGGCGCACTTCGACCGCCAGGCCGAGGCCGTCGGCGGCAGCGATATGTGTCACGGACGGTTCTAGGCGGGGATGATCGACCATACGCACGAGTATGTAATTGCTTTCCTACCGCGTCAATACGCACTGCAACCAACCCTCCACGGATTCAACCACTTGCAGGGGCGGCGATTTCATAAGCGGCCAACTGGGGCTACCATGCGCTTATGAATGTAAGCGCCAAACCCGAACGTACCCGCCTTTCCGCCGAAGATTGGGAGGACGCCGCACTCAGGCTGATCGCCGATCAAGGTGTAGGCGCCCTGGCCGTCGAGGCCCTGGCCCGCCAGCTCGGGGTAACCAAAGGCAGCTTTTACTGGCATTTCCGCACGCGCGAAGCCCTCCTGCAGGCGGCATTGGAGCGCTGGGAGCAATACGGTGAGCGCGAAGTCATCAGCCAGATCGAGGCGATGCCCGATCCGCGCGGGCGCCTGCCGGAACTGTTCCGTCGCGTCGCACATGAGCTGGCGCCGCACCGCGTCTATGCCGCCCTGCTGAAGGCTCTGGATCATCCGCAGGTGGTGCCGGTGATGGCGCGCGTCTCGCAGCGCCGCATGGAATTCCTCACCACCATTTACAGCGAGGCCGGCCTGGTGCCGGAAGAAGCGCTCAATCGCGCCCGCCTCACCTATGCCGCCTATGTCGGCTTCCTGCAGCTCAACTTCACGCTGGGCCTACCGCGCATCAGCCACGACGAGTTCGATGCCTATGTGGAGCACGTGATCCGGACGCTCACGCCGGCCTGACCCCCGGCCAGGCACCATCGCTCGCACGAACGCCGCCCTCGGGCGGCGTTTTTCGTGGGCGAAAGGGCGG
>DASXND010000315.1:0-4215 GCA_036495265.1 Dyella sp. | reverse complement strand
GCGCTCCTACAACGGCGATAGGAAACGGGTGCCTAGTCTTCGAGTAGCGAGCGGCCGGCGTTCCACATGGTGCGCGTCAGCGGTCGGTTCTCGTGTGGCGTCTGCAGCACCACCAGGGTGGTGGTGCTGATGCTGGCGTGGATCTTCAGCAACCGGTCGAGCACGGTTTCCAGATGTGCGATGGACATGGCCACCACGCGTAGCAGGGCCGAGTCCTCACCGGCCAGGCGGCGACAGTCGAGCACTTCGGGGATGTCTGCCACCAGGGTGCCTACCCGTGCGCAGATGCCGCCGTCGCAGCGCAGCCGGATCATCGCGTCGATCTCGTAACCCAGCTTGCGCGGGTTCACCACGGCACGATAACCGGCAATGACGCCCGCTTCCTCCAGGCGCCTGACGCGTTCGGCCACGGCAGGAGCGGAGAGGCGCACCTTGCGTCCCAGTTCCGCATAGCCGAGGCGCGCATCCTGCTGCAGGGCCTCCAGCAGTTGCCAATCCGTTACATCCCAAATCGGTTTCGATTCAAAGGTAAGTACGTTCATTGGACACTTCGTTCGTTGGCGAAACATCCGCATCGTACGCTGATCCATCATTCAAGCGTACCCGCCCTCCGACTTACGATTTGCACGCTTTCCCACGGAACCTCCCCCATGCAAACCCCGGAACGCCTCGACGGGCGCGCCCTTGTCTATATCGGCATTGCCCTGCTCACCTGGTCGTCGGCCTATGCCGCGATCGCCTACTCGCTGGCCTCGTTCACCCCTGGCGAAGTCGCCTTGGCGCGCCTGGCCATCGGTTCGCTGTGTTTCGCCGTGCTGTTGCTGGTGAAGAAAGTGCCGCTGCCGGCCCGGCGCGACTGGCCGCAGCTGACTCTGCTCGGTGTGATCGGCCTGACTGTCTATCATTTGTGCCTCAACACGGCCGAAACCCGGGTCGCCAGCGGCACCGCGGCGATCCTGATTTCGCTGGTGCCGGCGGCCACGGCGGCACTGTCGGCGATCTGGCTGCGCGAGCGCCTGTCGCCCCGCACCCTGATCGGGCTGGGCGTGGCCCTGGTCGGTGTCGTGATGGTGGTGCTGGCCAGCGGCAAGGACGTGAAGTTCGAACCGATGGCGGCGTTGGTGCTGGTCAGCGTGCTGGCGTGTGCGATCTTCTTCGTGGGGCAGAAGCCGTTGTTCGCACGCAACAGCATGCTGGGCGTCACCGGCTTCACCTTCTTTGCCGGCATGCTGGGCGCGCTGCCATTCGGCCTGGGTTTGCCGCATGCCTTGGCCGCGGCGCCGGCCTCGCATATCTGGGCGCTGGTGTGGCTCGGTATCGCGCCCACGTTCATCGGTTACATCGCGTGGAACGCGGCGCTGCATCGAGCTTCCGCTTCGCAGGTCAGCAGCTTCATCTACTTCTCGCCGCCGATCGCGGTGCTGATCGGCTGGGTATGGCTGGGCGAACGCCCGGGCTGGCTGACCTTGGTCGGCGGCATGGTTACGGTCGGTGGCGTGGTGCTTGCCAATGCCCGTCGCCGTGCGCCATCGTCCGCCGCACCGGTGACCACGACCCCCGTCAAACAACACTGAGGCGCCATGACCAAGTCGACGATCGCTCTCTATATCGCCAACAAGAACTACTCATCGTGGTCGTTGCGCCCTTGGGTATTGCTGAGCGAGCTTGGTCTTCCGTTTGAAGAGCGCCAGGTGGCCTTCGCGGCGGGTTCCAACTGGAGCAGCTTTCGCAGCTTCTCGCCGACGGGGCGCGTACCCTGCCTGCACGATGGCGATACCGTGGTGTGGGAATCGCTGGCCATCGCCGAATACCTCGCCGAGCGTCATCCACAGGTTTGGCCGTCCGACACCGCCGCCCGCACCTGGGCGCGTTGTGCCTCGGCGGAAATGCATTCCGGCTTCGCCACGCTGCGCGACCAGTGCGGCATGAATTGCGGCATTCGCGTGCGCCTGCGTGACATCGCGCCGGCCCTGCAGGCGGATATCGACCGTATCAACGAGTTATGGACCGAAGGCTTGGCACGCTTCGGCGGCCCCTTCCTCGCGGGCAAGGCGTTTACCGCGGTTGATGCGTTCTTTGCGCCGGTCGCGTATCGCGTCCAGACCTACGGCATCGCGCTTGATCGGCCCGCAGCGGAGTATGCGCAACGGCTGCTGGCGCTACCGTCCATGCGTCGCTGGTACGACGCCGCACTCACCGAAACCTGGCGCGACCAGGCGCACGAGGAGGAAACGCTGCACTACGGCGATGTCGTGCAAGACCTGCGTCAAGCGTAGATCGCTCGGGGGCATGGCCTTAAACCGCGTTGGCGACCACGTCGCCGCGCCGGCGTGCCTGCCACCGGCCCAAGCCAACCAGCACCAGCCCCACGGCGATAAAGGCCAGCAGGACAAAACAAGCGTCGATCACTACCTGGGCATAACCCAGTGTCTTGACGTCAAGAAAGGGGTACGGATACCAACCGTCAGCCAAGCCGCGCAGCAGCACATAAAGGAAATACGCCGCGGGGTAACTCTGCCAGACCAGCACTTGATGCCAGCGCAGCTCTCGCTTCGACACGGCCAGCCACCAGTAGATCAGATACAGCACCGGCATCACGTCATGCACGATGACGTCGGCCAATAGCTGCCAACCCTCGGGGTGCCACAGTCCGCGCAGCATCACGTTGTAGATCAGGCCAACGATGGTAATGCTCATGGCCAAGGCCGTTTGCACGCCAGGGCGCACGAAGAACCGCGAGACCGTACCACGCGGCCCCATGGCAACTGCCGTCAGGCTGGCGGCCACCAGCAGATTGCTGAGGATCGTGTAGAAGCCCAGGAACAACCACAGACCAGCGAGGAAGCCGCTGGTCAGCCGGATCGACATCCAAAATTGCAACGCCAGCCCGAACCAGCCGAGCAGGGCGCCAAGGGTGGCAAGCGGGCGATAAGGTTGCGGCATGAGTGGATCCAGGCTGGAGGCGTGGCGATCACGCCACTATGCCATTGCCAGACCCCTCATGGATGAAGCATCGCAGGACTAAAACTTATAGCCGCGGTGGATCGCCACGATGCCGTTGGTGAGGTTGCGCACGTCCACGCGACCGAAGCCGGCACGCTCCATCATGCTCTTGAGCGTTTCCTGGTCTGGATGCTTGCGGATCGATTCGGCGAGGTATTGGTAGCTGTCGGCGTCGCCGGCGAACAGCTGGCCGAGCTTGGGCAGCACCTTGAACGAGTGGAAGTCGTAGAGCTTGCTGAAGAGTTCGCTCTGCACCCGCGAAAATTCCAGCACCAGGGCACGGCCACCCGGCTTGAGCACGCGGCAGATATCGGCCAGTGCCTTGTCCTTGTCGGTGACGTTGCGCAGGCCGAACGCCATGGTCACGGCGTCGAAGCTGTTGTCGGGGAACGGCAGCGCCTCGGCGTTGAGCTGGGCCCAGCGCAGGCCCGACACCATGCCGCGGTCGGTCATGCGGTCGCGACCGACGCCAAGCATGGCGGCGTTGATGTCGCCCACCACGATCTCGCCTTCCGCACCCACCACCGGGCGCAGCAGTGCGGCGATATCGCCGGTGCCGCCGGCCAGATCGAGCACGCGGTCACCGCGGCGTACGCCGCTCACGCTGACGAAATGGCGCTTCCACAGGCGGTGGACGCCGAACGACATTAAGTCGTTCATCAGGTCGTAGCTGCGCGCAACTGAAGTAAACACCTGGCCGACCAGCTTCTGCTTGTCGGCGACAGGCACGTCGCGGAAACCGAAATGGGTGGTGTTGGGGTGCTGATTGCTCATGGGGTACATGGTAGCGGATCAGGGCCTTTAGCTCCTTCTCCCCTCTGGGGAGAAGGTTGGGATGAGGGGCGGGTGCTCGCCCAAACGCTTCAATAGAAAAGGCTCTGAACTGGCCTTGCCGCAAGATTGGCCCCTCACCCCAGCCCTCTCCCCGGAGGGGAGAGGGAGCCAAGGCGGCGTTACATCTCGCTCTTGCCGTCCTGCTTGTAAACCACGCCATCCTTCATCACGAAGCTGACCTTCTGCATCGCGGTGATGTCATCCAGCGGATTACCCGGCACCGCGATCACATCGGCGCGACGGCCCACGGCGATCTGGCCCAGTTCGTCCTGCTTGTGCAGCAGTTCGGCGGCGTGCGTGGTGGCGGCCTGCAGGACGAACATCGCCGGCATGCCAGCCTCCACCATGTACTGGAACTCCTTGGCGTTCTGGCCGTGC
>DASXND010000314.1:0-6241 GCA_036495265.1 Dyella sp. | reverse complement strand
GTAGGCGTTGGAACGCATCTCGCGCAGGTAGTCTTCATAGACCTGCTCGGCCTTGCGATTGCCGATGGCCTGACGCGCCTGATTGCGCGAGATTTCGTCGGTGCGGTCGATCTGGCGCGTGCCCAGGCGCTGCAGGATGTGCCAGCCGGCTTCGCTCTGGAACGGCTGCGAAACCTGGCTGTCCTTCATTTCGCCCAGGTGCTGGGCAATGATCGAGCCCCAGTCCTGCTGTGCGAACCAGCCCATATCGCCACCATTGTTGGCGGTGGTGTCGTCCTTGGAGTTTTCCTTCGCCAGCTTGGCGAAGTCCTCATGCTTGTTGACGATCTGGTTGTACAGATCCGTCGCCTTCTGATGGGCCTGCTCGGGCGTCAGCAGCTCGCTGGGCTTGATCAGGATCTGGCGGGCATGGAACTCATCCACCACCTGGCGGCTCGGCGCGCGCTGCTCGATCAGCTTGAGGATGTGGAAACCCGTGGGGCCGCGCAAGGCCGCGGTGACATCGCCAGCCTTCATATTGGCCACGGCGTCGGCAAAGGCGGGCGGAACCTCATCCACACGGCGCCAGCCGAGATCGCCGCCCTCGAGGGCATCCTGGGCATCGGAATAGCGGATCGCCGCCGCATGGAAGTCCATGCCGCCCTTGATCGCATTGATGGCCTGCTCGGACTTTTCCTGGGCAGCCTTGATGTCGGCGGCGCTGGCCCCGGCAGGCAGGCTGACCTGGATATGCGCCAGATGGATTTCACCCGCCTTATAGGACGGGCTGGTCAGCATGTTGTTGATTTCGCTGTCGGTGACCGTCACCTGGTCGCGCACCACGCTATCGTGCAGGCGCTGGGCCACCAGTTGGTCGGAAAGCTGGTGACGGAATGCGGCAAAGCTGGAACCGTCGTGCTCAACCGCTGCCCGCAGCTGGTCCCCAGTCATCCGGTTCTGCTGGGCGACGGCGTTGACGGCCTGATCCACATCGGCATCAGAGACGCGGATGCCCTGGTCATCGGCACGCTGCACCTGCAGCTTCATGAGGATGAGGCGATCGAGCACCTGGCGCTGCAGCACGTCCATCGGCGGCAGCTGGCCGGGATTGCTGGCGTACTGCTGCTGCACGGAGCGCACGGCTTCGTTCAGCTCGCTCTGCAGGATGACGCCTTCGTCCACCACCGCCACGATACGGTCGAGCGGCTGTTTGCCGGTGGCCGCCTGCGGCAGCAGCTGGGCATGGGTGGGCAAGGCGGTCGCCGTAGCGATCGCGAGCAGGAACAACGCGAAAGGTTGCTTCATTAGTCCGGAGCCTTCAATCGCCTGAGGCGACAGGGAAGTTATTGATATCCAAGAATACCACTGCGCAGGAGGTTTTCCGACTTGCCCATGGAGCTCCCCATGCCCTTGAATTCGACTTCAAACATGATGGAGGTATTGGCAGCGGCGCCCGCCAACGGCGTGAGGTAGTTGTAGGTATTCACGTAATGCCGCGCGATCAACCGTAAGGCGACGCAACAGCTGTCGTATTCCACGCCGGCCAGCGCCTCCACCGTACGCTTGTCAAGCACCGAGTACGTCCAGTGACCGAGCAGTCTCCAGCGATCGGAGACGGGATAGACAATGGAAGCGTCGTATTGTTCCAACAGCGGCAGGGTGGTGCCGGGGGTGCGACGGTAGCGGTAGGAGAAATTGATGACGCCGTCGGTGAGCAGGCGTCGCTGCACCCCGATCGCGCCGAGGTCGGTGAGACGCGTGTTCGGGCTCCACTGGTAGGACGAGGTGACCCGCCACTGGTCGTCGAGCTGCGTGTCGATTTCGGTCACGTAGTCAGAACCCGACCAGTTGGTGGGCGGGGTGACCGTCGTGGGGCCGTTGGGCAACTGCACCCGTTGCGAGGTGAAATAGCGGATCTGACCGAAGCTCGCCGACAACCGCTCGATGCCATTGTCGTCCAGCAGCCGCGTGGTGACGGCGCCGGTCAGGTTGTTGGCATTCATCTGACGGTCCGCGCCGGAATACTGGTTGGGCGTGAACAGCTGCCAGGTGTCGAACGACATCAGGTTCGTATCGAACAGCGGCAGATTGTCCTGATTGCGATAAGGCACATACAGGTAATAGATGCGCGGTTCCAGCGTCTGCGTATAGCTGGTGCCAAACAGCGAGGTGCTGCGATCGAAGATCAGGCCACTATCCAGGCTGACAATCGGCAGCGAACGACTGGGCGAGCTTTGCGTGAACGGCGAGGGCGTACCCACTGGCAGCGGCCCGGGGACGCTGTATCCGGTATAGCCAAATTCGTTGTAATTGCCGATGAGGTCGTAGGCGGTGTAGCGGTACGCGATCTTGGGACGAACAAACCATGCCGCGCCACGGAAGTCGGCCGCGAGATAGGGGTAGAAGTCGAGGCGATTGCCTTCCACCGCTTCGTCCTTGCGAAACGCCACGCCCTCGGTCTGGGCACCGAACTCCAGCCAGCGCTCGATCGGCACGTCCACACTGAAGGCGGCGCGTGGCCAACGCCTGTACTGAACCGAGCTGTCGGGCAGCGAGGGGTCGATGTTCTGGTAGTCGTCCGCGCCGAACTGGGCACTCCACACGCTGCCGCCGCCCCAGCTACCACCGCCGTTGATGTAGGCGCTGGAAGCAAGCGTGCCGATCGATGCGGTGAACAGGTCGTTGCCAAAGTCACGCAGGTAATTGCGGTCGGAGGCTCGATTGATGCTGGTATAGAACGACCACGGACCATAGATGTGCGTGGAGTCGTTGAGCTTGAACAGATAGCGATCCGTGCCCTTCGTGTTCTGGACACTGTCGGGATCGTTGGCGCCTTGGTCATTCGGCAGGAACTCGATATTCACCTGGCCGGTGCTGCCTGGCACGTAGTAGCGGAACTCGCCACCCAGCAACACGCCGCGGTCCGTATAGATACGTGGATCCAGGGTGGCGTCGTAGTTCGGTGCCAGGTTGAGGTAGTAAGGCGCGCTGATCATGAAGCCCGAGCGGCTGGAGTTGCCGATGCTCGGGTCCAGGAAGCCGCTCTTGCGCTCGTCGTTGATCGGGAAGCTGAAGTAAGGCAGGTAGAAGATCGGTACGTTGCCGACGTACATGGTGGCGCCGCGTGCAATACCCTCGCCGGTCTCCTTGTCCATGCGGATGTCTTTGGCGCGCAGTTCCCACACGTGGCTGCCGACATCGCAGGTGGAATAGGTGGCGCGCAGGTAGCGAGTGCGCTGATCGTCCAGCATCTGGCCCTGGTCGGCGACACCATGACCGCGATTGATCAGCATCTGATAGGTCACATTGTCGGCGGTGCCGGTGCTGGCGTCCTGGTTGCCACGCATGTGGTCGGCGGACATCAGCTGGCCCACTTCTTGGTAGCGCACGTTACCGCGCGCATCGTAGTCGCTGGTGTCCTGGTTGTAGTCGGCCACGTCCGCTTGAACGCGCTGGTCCGCGCGTTCCAACTTGACCCGCCCTTCCAGGTGGTAGATGGACTGGTTGGAACTATCCACGCGCTCGGCGTCAACAAAGGTGTTCGAGGTGGCGCGCACCGAGCTGTCCTTGCTCAGCGTCGGGTCGTAGAAATCAAGCATCGCGTTCGGGCGGCACATGGCGAAACTGACCGGCCTCGGCGAACAGTGGAAGGCTCCTAGCGGGCAGCCCGCCGCCGCTCGGGCGGTGATCGTGGGTGCTGACGTTTGCGCCGCCGACTGGGCCTCAACCGGGCCACCGAACAGGGCAATGGCAGCAGCGACCGCCAGCAGGCGGCGCGGAGGCAGGTGGCGCGAAGTCAGCTTGGGCGTCACGTTGGCAGTCTGTCGGCTGGGAAGGCTCGTAAAACTATCAGAAAGACCCCCTGGACGGCAGTTGCATCACTGCCCTTGGCTACGCCGATTCAGTATGCGCTAGCGCAACCCGGGCAAGACCGACGCCTGATGGCCTGCCGAGCAGACCCTGAAATGGTACGTGCCTGCGGTTGCTCGACCACGAAACCCCTGGCCCGTGGCAAGGGCTATGGCCAGCAGGCGGCAGTAGCCATTTAAGAACCTAGGCGTCCAGCAGTTCGCTGACGTGTGCGGCGGCGCTCGCGGCCAGGGCAAGCAGGTTGTAGCCACCTTCCAGGCTGGATACCAAGCGCCCCTCTGCGTGGGCGTGTGCCACGTCGAGTAGTCGGCGCGTGATCCAGGCGTAGTCCTCGCTGCCAAGGCGCAGGTCGGCCAGCGGGTCGTTGCGATGCGCGTCGAAGCCTGCCGATACCAGCATCAGCTGTGGCCTGAAAGCCTGCAGTCGAGGGATCAGCGCACCTTCCCACAGCTCGCGGAACTCGTAAGAACCATCGCCCGGCGACAACGGCGCGTTGACGATATTGCCGACACCGCGCTCGTCCGCGCGCCCGCTGTCGGGATACAAGGGCATCTGGTGGCTGGAAATGAACAGCACACGCGATTCCTTCGCGAAAATATCCTGCGTACCGTTGCCGTGGTGCACGTCGAAGTCGGCGATGGCGACGCGCTTGAGGCCATGAACGGCGATGGCGTGGGCGGCAGCCACCGCGATGTTGTTGAACAGGCAGAACCCCATCGCCCGGTCCGGCGGTGCATGATGACCCGGTGGCCGTACCGCGCAGAAGGCCTGCCCGCCAGCGCCGCTGAGCACGGCATCGACCGCCGCCACCGCGGCACCGGCTGCCCGCAGGGCGGCTTCGGCCGAAGCGTGGGACATCAAGGTGTCTTCATCGAGCCGGACGGTGCCGCTCTCGGGCACGATGCCCAGGATGCGGTCGATGTGCTCGGGGGTATGCACGCGCAGCAGCTGTTCACGTGTGGCGCGCGGGGCCTCGATGCGGTCCAGGGCGGCAAACCGGTCGTGGTCGAGCGCCTGTAGTACGGCGCGCAAGCGCGCAGGCGACTCGACATGGTCAGGGCCCGGGTCGTGCTGCAGGCAGCTGGCGTGGGTGTAGAGCCGCAGCATCGGCCCTATGCCTTACGACGACGCTCGTGCTGCCATAGCACTTCACCGTGGCCGCTGGCGCGTGCCAGTACACGGGAGATCACGAACAGCAGGTCGGAAAGGCGGTTGAGGTAGCGCTGGGCTTGCGGTCGTACGTCTTCGACGCGGGCCAGCGCGATCACTTCGCGCTCCGCGCGGCGGCACACGGTACGCGCCAGATGGCAACAGGATGCGGCCATGCCGCCGCCAGGAAGGATGAAGTCCTTGAGCGGTGGCAGCGGGTCGTTGAAGCCGTCGAGCACCTGCTCCAGCCGGTCGATGTCCTGGTCCTCGATCATCGCCATGCCGGGAATGCACAGCTCGCCGCCGAGGTCGAACAGTTCATGCTGGACCTGGGTCAGCGCTTCGCGGATGGCGTCGTCCACGCCATCGGCAGCCAGCACCATGCCGATGGTGCTGTTGAGTTCGTCGACCGTGCCATAGGCGGATACGCGCAGCGAATCCTTGGCGACTCTGGAACCATCGCCAAGGCCGGTGCTGCCGTCGTCACCCGTGCGGGTGTAGATCTTTGAGAGGCGATGTCCCACGTGTGACTCGCGCCTCGTTAGTGGTGCAGGTCACGCGACACGGCGTGACCGAGCGTGCGCGAAAACTGCGTGACCAGCACGTGCACCAGGGCGCCAATGCCTACATACAGCGCGGTGGTGCCGAGGAACGGCAGATACCAGTCGCCCAGGTTCTCGAACCACGCACTGAAGCTGCGCGGCTGCGGCACGCTGTTGCTGAGCCAGTAGAAGCTGCCGTTGGAGAGCACGTAGCAAACCAGCTGGCTGACCAGCAGCGCGACGGCCGCCAGACCCAGGGTCGACATGCTCAGGCCGCGCTGGTGGCGCGCCAGCCAGCTCCCGCCCATCCACAAGCTGAGGTAGGCGGGAATCAGGAACCAATAGGCCACCGATACGCAGTAGTGGCTCCAGAAGTCGATGCCCTGACCGTTGATCACCAGGTAATCGGTCAGTACGGCACCGGCCATGAGCAGCGGAAACGCCCAACGAAAGGATCCACGCAGCCAGAACCCGGCCAGGAAGAACACGGCCCACGACGCATCGCGCACATCATGATTGAACAGCGAAAGGTGAATACGAGTGGCGGCCATCACCAGGGCGAGTGCCAGGAAGATGCCTAGCCGCTGGGTTTGCGTCATAGCCATGAGTTGCTCCGTCTGATACGCCAAATGCAGACGCCAAGTCTATCCCAAATAGGAATGGTCCAACGGCCCTCGAGCGGGGGCTGGCATGGGGTCCGG
>DASXND010000313.1:0-5009 GCA_036495265.1 Dyella sp. | reverse complement strand
ATTGAGCACCAGCTCAGTGAGGTCTTCCGTCACCGGATGCATGCCTTTCACGAACGGGAACTTGTCGTACACCGCCGTGCCCAGCACCTCGGCCGAACGCTTGGCCTGCTCGATGCGCTGCTGCGGAATGTCGACGTAGAGCTCCTTCGGCTTGATCGTGCCGGTTTCTGGATCTTCCAGCCGGCTCAGCAGCTCGCGCAGGATGCGGAAACTGGAGGGCACCACGCCGGAGGCATCGCCCGAATGCACACCCTCCTCCAGCACCTGCACGGTCAGCTCGCCGCCGGTCATGCCGCGCAGCGAGGTGGTGAGCCATAGCTGGTCGTAGTTGCCACAACCGGAATCCAGGCACACCACCAGCGACGGATGGCCGATGCGATCGGCCAGGTGATCGACGTAGAACGGCAGGTCGTAGCTGCCCGATTCCTCGCACGCTTCGATCATGATGACGCAACGTGCATGCGGCACGCCCTGCTCGTGCAGCGCCAGCAACGCCGCCAGCGACCCGAAGATGGCGTAGCCGTCGTCGGCGCCACCGCGGCCATACAGCTTGTCGCCCTTGAGCACGGGCGTCCACGGACCCAGGCCCTCGGCCCAGCCGGTCATCTCCGGCTGCTTGTCCAGATGGCCATACAGCACCACGGTGTCGTCACCGGTGCCCGGCACTTCGATATAGATGAGCGGGGTACGGCCTTCCAGGCGCACGACTTCCAGCGTGGCGCCGGGCAAGGCGGGTAGCTTGGTGCGCGCCCACGTCTCCATCAGCTTGACGGCCGCGTCCATGTAGCCGTGCTCGGCCCACTTGGGATCGAACATCGGCGACTTGTTGGGAATGCGGATGTACTCGACCAGCTGCGGCACGATCTCGTCATCCCACAGTCCGCTGACAAAACGGTTGAGGCGAGCGGTATCCATGGGTGACTCCTGCAGCGTGGGGAAAGCCAGAATTGTATCAGCGCCGGCGCAGGGCCCGCCGCAGCCCACAGGAACACCTGTCCCTCACCGACATGTCGATCTTCACAGCGCTCACCCGTATCTACCCGAGGAGCCGACTCCCCTCAGCCCTTCAGCCGGGCAGAGTCATCGCGCGGCTCACATGGAGGCCGCTTTCATTCACTTGGGGAACATACCTATGCGCAGCACGATCGCAGCACTTCTGGTTACCCTCGCACTGGCGCTGCCGGCCTTTGCCGCCACACCGGTGAACATCAACAAGGCGGACGCCGCCACGCTCGCCAAATCGCTGGACGGGGTCGGCCTTAGCAAGGCTGAAGCGATCGTGGCGTGGCGCCAGGAGCATGGCCCATTCAAGAGTGTGGAGGACTTGTCGCAGGTCAAAGGTTTCGGTCCCGCGACACTGGAGCGCAACCGCAACGCCATCCTGCTCGGCGATGCGGCCGATGGCGGCAAAGCCAGCAACAAAGCCGCCGCGACCAAGGCGAAAACCAAGGCCAGCAAGGCCACCGACGAATAACCAAACCCATCAGCAACTTGCGTACACAAAGCAGCCAACCGGCTGGATCTTTCAGAGCCAGCCGGTTGGAGTACACTCGCCCGCCTTGCTATCGGCTTGGGCCATCATGATCGTTCCGCGTCATCGCATCGCGGCGTCTGCTATTGCGGGCGCCGGCCAAGGTTTGTTCCTCGACCAGCATGTCGCGGCCGGACAAATTGTCACCGCGCCCGATGCCATCGAACGCACCTATCGGTATGACGAACTCACCGGCTCACCCGAGCTGACCGCGCAGCTCTATGCCAGCGCGCGCTGGTTCGAGGACCGCTATACCGTTTCGCCCGACTGGCCGGACGAGTGCTATATCAACCACAGCTTCAGCCCGACCGGACTGTGGCATCTGGGTTTCGTGTTCGCCTTGCAGGACCTGCCGGCCGGAAGCGAAATCACCGTGGATTACCGCCACCTGCTGCCGCCAGGCGAGGAGGAGGCGTTCGTCGACACCGCGACGGGCCAGAAAATCGTTGGCCTGCCCTGGATCGAAAGCCTGACCCTGAGCACCCAGGCCCTGGCCGACCTGCTCAATGGCATCCGTATTGCTTGATGACACCCATGAACAACATACCCATCCTTGAAACCGCACGCCTGCGCCTGACCGCTCTCGGCGAGCGGCATTTCGAAAACTACGCCGCCATGCTCGCCGACCCGAGCAGTACACGCTGGGTGGGCGATGGCCAGCCGCTGGACCGTACGAATGCCTGGCGCTCGCTCGCCATGCTGATCGGGCACTGGCAGCTGCGTGGCTATGGCATGTGGGCGCTCGAGCTGAAGGACACCGGCGAATTCATCGGGCGCGCCGGCCTGATGCAACCCGAAGGCTGGCCCGATCTGGAGCTGGGCTGGATGTTGCGACCGGAGTACCGCCATCACGGTTACGCCACCGAGGCGGGCAATGCGATTCTGGAATTTGCCTGGTGCAAGCTGAACGCGCAGCGCGTCATCAGCCTGGTGCGCATCGGCAACGACGCCTCGGACCGCGTCGCCGAGCGCCTGGGCGGCGAACACATCGACGACATGGATTTCTTCGGTACCAACAACCACGTGTTCGCCTATTACCCGCCTTATCCCGAGCAACGCCGCGCCTACGCATGAGCGTGCTTCGCCCCGTAGCCGTCGATGAACTGCGCCGACAGCCATGGGCGAATGGGGCTGGCGTTACCACCGAAATTGCCTGCGGCCCACATCAGGATGCATGGCAGTGGCGTCTCAGCATTGCTGACATCGAGAACGCCGCATCGTTTTCGACCTTTGCCGACGCACGGCGGCAGTTTGTGCCGCTGGACGCCCCCGTCGAGCTGACCTTCCCCGACGGCCGTACGCAATTCCTGAACCGATTCGATCTCGCCAAGTTCAGCGGCGATAGCGCGCCACACGCCGGACTGCCCGAGGGCGCCACACGCGCTTTCAACCTGATGCTGCGCGGCGATGTCCAGGGTGAACTGATCGCCCGCCCGCTGCATGGCGCCATGGTGCTGCTGGCACCGAAGGGCTGGCACTGGTTCGTGCTGCTGCTCGCCGGACAGGCCAAAGTCATCGCTGACCACCGATCACATATGCTCGAACCCAACGACATGATGTGGATCGACCCGATTCCCGCCCATCCCGTGCGCATCGAAGGCGGCGGCGAAGTGGTGCTGGCCAGGCTGCCGACCGGCTGATCTTCAGTACACGTCGCGCCGATAGCGACCGTCTTCGCGCAACCGCTCCAGCTCGACATCACCCAGCGCTTCGCGCAGCACCGCGTCGACAGCGGGCGCCATCCCTGCGAGGCTGCCGCAGACGTAGATGGCAGCCCCCTCACTCACCCATTGCTTGAGTTCGTCCGCGGCGGCACGCAGGCGATCCTGCACGTACGCGGGCGTGGCCTCATCGCGCGACCAAGCAAGATCAAGCCGCGCCAGATGACCGTCGCGCAGCCACTGCTCGATCTCTTCACGATGGTAGAAGTCACGCGTCGCCTGACGCTCGCCGAACAATAACCAGTTGCGCGCATGATCCGCATCGAGGCGAGCCTTGAGCAAGGCGCGCAAGCCGGCCAGGCCGGTGCCATTGCCGATAAGGATCAGCGGCCGTCCATCGCGCGGCGCGTGGAATCCCGGATTGCTGCGAATGCGCAGCGCGACTTCAGCCCCCACCTCGGCGTGCTTGGTGAGCCAGCCCGAGCCAAGCCCCGTCCTGCCATCCGCACGCGCCATGCGACGTACCAGCAGATGCAGCGAACCATCCGAGGGCAAGGACGCAATGGAATACTCGCGGTGCGGCAGCGCCTGCAAATCGCGCACAACCTCAGCGGCTGTGCGGCCGCAAACATCGTCGAACGAAGGCAGGTGACTTTCCGCCAGCCACTCCCGCAAGCTTGCACTGCGCCCTTCATGCTCGACTCGCACCTCACCATCGTAGGGCGGTGTTGCCAGCCAGCGCGCCACCTCGTCCGGCGCATGGCGCGGTCCCATCTCAACCAGGTCACCCGCCTGCCACGTCGCTGCTCCGTCAATGGAGCGGAAAGCGAGGTGGAAGCAGGGGCCGCCCAAGCTTTCAGGATTGAGCAGGCGTCGCTCGATCAACTGCCAGCGTTGATAGTCAGGGCGTTCCCAGTCCGGCAATTCGGTGGCCCCGGACAGCAACGATAGGTGGTGCTGCCAATGACGCAACGCGGCGGGATCGCCGTTGTCCACTTCGACGGAATCAAATAGCGCGTGTGCGCCACTGCGCTCCAACCAGTGCTGCAGCTGCCGCCCAAAACCGCAGAAGTCGTCGTAGTCGCGATCGCCGAGCGCGAGCAGCCCGTAATGCAACTGGCCGAGCGGAAGCGGTGCGCGCATGCTGCGGGTAACGAATGGCGCGGCATGGTCGGGCGCATCACCTTCGCCGGTGGTACTCACCACAAACAGCACGCGCTTGGCCTGCATCAACGCCTCATGATCGAGTGCGCCCAGTTCCCTCAAGCTCACCGCCATACCCGCCCACTGCAGGCTTTCCGCCGTCTGTCGGGCCAGCTGTTCGGCCGTACCGGTTTGGCTGGCGAAAACCACCAGCACCGCTTCGCCGGGCGGCGTGCCGGCTAACGACATCGAGAGCGTCTGCGCTCCGGTCGCTCGGCGACGATACCAACCCAGCCATGCGGTAAAACCAACCCAGGCCGCCAGCACGGCGAACGCTAGCAGCCAGCGCGCTGCGCCAGGATCGCGCCATTCCCATTCGCCGGCGTGTAGCGCAAGCAGACCGCATGCCAGCACGATCAGCAGCGCGATCAGCACGCTGTTACCCCGTGGCTTGCGTTCGATCAACGCGGTGGCGGATCGACTCACGAGCGAAGCGCCTCGGCAAACGCGGGCGAAAAGCGCTCCTCCGGGCCGTTCTTTCCATGCAGGATGAACAACACGGCCAGTCCGTGTTCGCGCGCGTAAGCCAGCCCGTGCACGGGACCCAGCACGGTCATCAAGGTGCCCATCGGATCGGCTTGTATCGCGTCGCGCGCCATCACGCTCACCGACGC
>DASXND010000312.1:0-7974 GCA_036495265.1 Dyella sp. | reverse complement strand
CCGCCAAGGCGCAAAATACCGCCGGCCTGCGCCGCTTCGTGCATGCCGTGCAAGAGGTGGCACCGGGTGCTGCCGGTTCGGCCGTCGATACCATCAAGGCTGCCGACACCATTCTCGATGCGTTCCGCGAAGCGGCTGTCTTCGCCACGATCGCCATTGGCATCGTCTTGATGTTGGTGCTGCAGCGATTCCGCGATGCCGGGCTGGTGCTGGTCACCTTGCTGATGTCGGCGCTGCTCACCGCCTTGCTCGCACGACTGCTGGGCATCTCGATCAATTTCGCCAACATCATCGCCCTGCCCCTGCTGCTTGGCGTGGGCGTATCCTTCAACGTCTATTTCGTGATGAACTGGCGCCACGGCATGCACCACTTCCTGGGTTCGCCAACGGCGCGTGCCATCCTGTTTTCGGCGCTTACCACCGGCACCGCCTTCGGCAGCCTGGCCGTAGCCCGTCACCCGGGCACGGCAAGCATGGGCCTGGTGCTGTTGCTGAGCCTGCTGGCCGTACTGCTGTCGACGTTCGCGTTCCTGCCCGCCCTCCTCTATTCGATTTTGGCGTCCGATGCGACCAAGCCGAGTCGTCACTCGCGCCCCACCTAAACGCCCCCACTGCTTCCACACGGAGTCCGTATATGGGTTATCAGCGCCGTTTCGCGATAGTCTCCTTCACCATCGCTGCTACGTTCGTCAGCATGAGCGCGAGCGCACACGCGATTCTTGTCGATAGCACGCCCAAGGCCAACGGCAGCGTACCGGCGGGGCATGCTGCGCTGGTGCTCAAGTACAACAGCAAGATCGATCAGGGGCGTTCCCGACTGGTCCTGGTCGGCCCTGATCACAAGGAAACGTCGCTTCCCATCACCGTCAGCGCGGACCGGCCCAACGAACTCGACAGCACGGCGGAATTGAGCCCGGGTGCTTACGTGATCCACTGGCAGGCGCTGGCCCTGGATGGGCACCTCACCCGCGGCGACCTGGCCTTCACGGCGAGCGCCAAGCCTTAAATCGCCGCGTCCAAATACTCAAACAACCTTCAACATCCACCGATCGTCCATGGGTGTTTCCGTGACCCTGCTCGTCGACCTCTTCAGCTATCTCAGCATCATCCTGCACAGCCTGGTCATCGTGGCCCAGTCCATGACCCTGGGCGGACTGCTGTTTTTGATCTTCCTGCTGCATCCACTGGTTCACGCGCTGCCCAAGGGTGACGAGCTCCAGCGACGCGTCGTGCGCCTGACGCGCCTCAGCGCGTTGGGTCTGGTCATCGCCGAGCTGGCCACCACGGCGTTGCAGGTCAGCGTGCTGATGGCGACCGTCGATCTGCCGCTATCCAACGTGCTGCAGGCCGCCTTTGCGGTGTCAGGCGGCGTAAAGATGCTCAGCGCCGCCCTCATCTTCCTGTGCCTGGGCCACCGAACCCTGGCTGGGCGCCTTTCCCGCCTGCTGCTACTGCTGCTTGGCATCATCGAGCTCGCCGCAGCCACGGTCACCACCCACGCCTACGCACGGCTGACTGACAATGTCTTGCTGCTCGTCGTCGAAGCGCTGCATCAGTTTGGTGCCGCCATCTGGATCGGTGCCATTCCGAGTTTCATTCTCGTGCTGCGGCATCTGCAGGACGCCGAAGGCTTGCGAGTGGTGGGAACGCGTTTTTCCCGCATGTCGATGCTCGGCGTTGCGAGCATCCTGCTTTCCGGCGTGATCATGTGCGTGTTCTACATCGGCGACTTGTCGGGCTTCTACGGTACGGCCTACGGCGTCATGGTAAGCGCCAAGATCACCATGTTCCTTGCGCTGCTGGCGCTGGGCTTTGGGAACTTCAGGGTGACCGAGCGCCTGCGCAAGGGGCAGCATGCACAGGTGCTTCGCATGCGTCGCTTCGCCGAAGTGGAGATCGGCATCGGCTTTACCATCTTCTTCGCGGCGGCATCGCTGACTTCCGCGCCACCGGCCATTGATCTCACCACGGATCGAGTAAGCCTGCACGAAATTGCCGTACGCAATGCACCCGCATGGCCGCGACTCAGTTCACCTGACCACGACGAGCTGGCGGTTTCGCAGCTTCAGGCACAACTCGATAGCGACGCTGCGCGCGCTCACGAGGTGGCGGCGTCGGCAAACGTGCCGGGCTCCGGCATTGTTCCACCACGCAACGCGCAAGACATGGCATGGTCGGAATACAACCATCATTGGGCCGGCATCTTCGTCTTGCTGATCGGCCTGCTGGCCCTGCTCTACCGCGCCGGCGTGGGATGGGCCAAACACTGGCCACTGCTGTTCCTGGCCCTGGCGGTCTTCCTCCTGCTCCGCTCCGACCCCGAGGTATGGCCGCTGGGTCAGGAGGGCTGGTGGGCTGCATGGCGTGATGTGGAGGTCGCCCAGCACCGCTTCTTCGTGCTGCTGATCGTGTTGTTCGGCTACTTCGAGTGGTCGGTGCGAACGGGTCGAATCCGCAACCAACGCGCGGCACTGGTCTTTCCATTACTGGTCGCCGCGGGTGGCGCGATGCTGCTCACCCACAGTCATCAGATCTCCAACGTGAAGGATCAGATGCTGATCGAGCTGACGCACACCCCGCTCGCTTTGGCCGGGGTCGCGGCCGGCTGGGCGCGCTGGCTGGAATTGCGCCTGCCAGGACGCGGCGGTCGCGTGGCCGGCGTCGTCTGGCCGCTATGCTTCATGCTGATCGGCGTGATCTTGCTCTGGTATCGGGAAGCCTGAGTCGAACGCCAAGGCTTCGACTCAGCCGAGCTCATGCGACGCCGAACGCGATCAATGAATGCGGTGGACCACCATGTCGACCAGCGCATCCAGATGCATGGCCCTGGCGCCAAGCGGAGCCAGGGCGGCGTGGGCGCGCTCACCGAGTTGCCGTGCCAGTTCGCGCGACGCATCCAGACCCAACAGCGAAACGTAGGTGGGCTTGTGGTCCTGCGCATCCTTGCCCGGCGTCTTGCCGAGCGTGGCTGCGTCCATGGTGACATCGAGAATATCGTCCACGACCTGGAACGCCAGACCGACCGACCGCTGGTATTCGTCCAGCGCCACCAGCATGCCGGACGCGAGGGCATCGGGCCCAGCGTGGGCACCCATGAAGATTGCCGCGCGCAACAAGGCGCCGGTCTTCATCCGATGCATGCGTTCGAGTTCGGCACGCGGCAAGATGCTGCCGACGCTGGCCAGATCGATGGCCTGCCCGCCAACCAGTCCGAGCGAACCGCTCGCCTTCGCCAATTCCTGCAACAGGGTGATCCGCTGCGTTGCTGAGGCGGGCAAGTCGCCGATCACCGCAAACGCCTGGGCCTGCAAGGCGTCGCCGACCAGGATCGCCATGGCCTCACCGTAGCGCACATGCACGGTGGGCTGGCCACGACGCAATAAGTCGTTGTCCATGGCCGGCAAATCGTCGTGCACCAGTGAATAGGCATGGATCATTTCGATCGCGCTGGCCACACCGTCGAGCAAGGATGGCGCGGCACCAACCAGTTCGCCAGCGGCGTGACAAAGCAAGGCGCGCACGCGCTTGCCACCACCGAGGGTGGCGTAGCGCATCGCTTCATGCAGGGTCTGGGGCGCACTCTCGGCCGACGGCAAATAAGCCGCAAGCGCGATTTCGCTGCGCTGGACGATGCTTTTCATCCAGGCATCGATAGGCTCCGAACCCGAGGCAGGAACCGACGACTCGGGCCAAAGCTGTATGGCTTCACTCACGAAAATCTCCCAGTGGGGATGCCCAGATCAGAGCAGCCCTAGTGAACGGCAACCCGCTGCGCCCCGAAGGCAGGCAGGTGGCGGATGATTTGTTGTGCCATGGCGCGTGCCGCAGCGTCGGCTGCAAAAATGTCGTCGAGCTGATGATGCGCTGCCAGCGCGGGCAATCGGTGCAGCGCCTCCTCCACAACCTGGGCGATGGCCGTAAAGCGGATCTGCCCCTGCAGGAAGGCCTCCACGGCGATCTCGTTCGCCGCGTTGAGCGTCACGCTGGCGGCGCAGCCATCACGCAGCACTTCCAGTCCCAGGCGAAGGCAGGGGAAGCGCGACAGGTCTGGCGCGGCAAAGCTCAGGTTGGCCATGCGGGCCAAATCCAGCGGCGCGACACCCGAGTCGATGCGCTCCGGATAAGCCAGGGCGTGCGCAATGGGCGTGCGCATATCGGGGTTGCCAAGCTGGGCGAGCACCGATTGGTCGGCGTAAGCCACCATCGAATGAATCACGCTCTGGGGGTGAATCACGACCTCGATGCGCGCGGGCGGCATGTTGAACAACCAGTGCGCCTCGATGGTTTCCAGTGCCTTGTTCATCATGGTGGCCGAATCGACCGAGATCTTGCGGCCCATCACCCAGTTCGGATGGGCACAGGCCTGGTCCGGCGTGACCTCATCAAGGCTGTCCAAGGCACGGCTGAGGAACGGTCCGCCCGATGCGGTGAGGATCAGGCGCTCGACGCCAGCCCCTGACTTCAAGCAGGTTCCCAGGCATTGGAAGATCGCGTTGTGCTCGCTATCCAGCGGCAACAAGGTGGCCCCGTGCTCGACCACGGTGCGCATAAACAGCGCGCCCGACATCACCAGGGCCTCCTTGTTCGCCAGCAGGATCTTCTTGCCCGCGCGGGCAGCCGCCAGCGAGGACGGCAGGCCCGCGGCACCCACGATGGCCGCCACCACGGTATCGCACGCATTCGAACTGGCCACGGCGCACAGCGCGTCCGGTCCATAAGTCACGTCAGTGTCCAGGTGCGCTGCTCGTAGCTTTTGTTCGAGCCGGGCTGCATCCGCCGCTTCGCCAACGACCACCAGGGCAGGACGAAATGCCAGGCACTGATCGAAAAGCCGCTCGACGCTGCGATGGGCCGTCAGTGCGGTCACCGTGAAGCGATCAGGATGGCGTGCGACCACATCCAACGTACTGCCACCGATCGAACCCGTGGAGCCAAGGATGGCGAGACGCTGTCTTTCATTCGATGCGCTTGGGCTACTCATGACGCAACCTCCAAATGGCACCTCACGTCCAGAAAAGTCGTCGTCCGTTTCGATTCACTTTTCGACGAAGGCGCGCTCGATCACATAGTCGCCAGGCTCGCGGGTGCGAGGCGATGCCTGGAATCCGCGCCCGTCGAGCAGTGCGCAGGAGTCCTCCAGCATGGCCTGGCTGCCACATAGCATCACCCGATCGGTCTGCGGGTTCAACGGAGGCAAACCGGCGCTCTGGCTCATCCATTCCTCGACGATGGCATCGGTCAGTCGCCCGCGATGACGGAACGGCTCGCGCGTCACGCTTGGGTAGTAGACCAGCTTGTCCCGCACCAGTTCGCCCAGATACTCGTGCCGGGGCAGCATTTGCTCCAGGTATTCGGCGTAAACAAGATCGCTGATTCTGCGCACGCCGTGCGCCAGTACGATCTTGTCGAAGCGTGCATAGGTTTCCGGATCCCGCACGATGCTGAGGAACGGCGCCATCCCGGTACCCGTACCCAGCAAATAGAGATGCTTGCCCGGCTTGAGGTCGTTGAGCACCAGCGTGCCGGTAGGTTTGCGGCTGACCATCACCGGATCGCCCGGGCGCAGGCTTTGCAGACGTGATGTCAGTGGGCCGTTGGGCACCTTGATGCTGACGAACTCCAGGTGCTCTTCGTAGTTCGCGCTGGCGATGGAGTAGGCACGCAACAGCGGTCGCCCCTCAACCTCCAGCCCGAGCATGACGAAGTGGCCGCTGTCGAAGCGGAAGCCCGGATCGCGCGTGGTGCGGAAGCTGAAAAGGTTGTCGTTCCAGTGGTGTACGTCGATCACGTACTCCGTCGCCAATGCCACCATACAAGCCACCGCTCCAGTGATTGAGAGTGAGGGATCTTTGCGGCCATGCCACCGACCGAGTCGGCATACAGCTGCTCTCGCCGGTCGTATCCACGTCCAAGCGCGACCTGCGCTCACGACGGTCATCGCCTTGGTACAAGTTTCGACCGACCAAAGTCAATGCGAAGTGCATCGACCTCCTGCCGATGCGGGTAGCCGGACAGCAGCACACACGACCCGTTTCGAATCGCACGCCATCAGTCCGGCATGGCCACCTTAGTCCGATCAGCACCCGAGCAGCGGACGCAACTGCTCCAGCTCCGCGCGCAATCGAAAGACCTGGGCCTTCGCCTCATCGCGCTCGCGCACTACTTGCTCGTAGACGACGGTCGGCACCGATTGCACGGCCAGCAATTTCCGCTTCGCGCGATAACGCCGCGCCCGCTCCGCCGCACTCAACGCGTCCGCTTTTCGTGGACGGCCGCGCCGGCGCTTGAAGACCAAGTGCATCGCAAGCGTCCCCGGATCAAATGGGTCAACCATGGCTCCTCCTCCTCGCTCGGGCGGCCGTATTTTAAGTGACGTCACTTTATTTATCAAGCAAAAACCTGTTGTTTCGCAAGGACTAAGCGAAACGTCCTGGACCAGAGACTAGATATTCGGCGCCCGCTGGGTGCGACCGGCGCGCGCGCCGGGCATTCACGCAACGAGGAGATTCCAACGGCTACCGTGACTCCTAAAGGCCGACTCGCGACGAAGCCGTCGCCCAGGTGCCCGGCCGATTCCTGCCATCAGGACATGAGGAAAGACCGAAGATGGACTCGCTGTATGAGTGGTCGTCGCGAGCGATTCGCCGTGTCTTCGACGCGCGCATCAAGACACCACCTGTACTGGACATCGACACCTACTTTCCCGATGCGCGGCGGTTCGTGGCGGCATGGCCGCAGATTCGCCAGGAGGCGCTTGCCCTACACGAAGGCGCCCGCGCCATACCGAGATTCCACGAGATCATGCCGGCGCAGGCGGAGATCTCGGCGGCTGACGGCAGGGACTGGCGCATGTTTCTGCTGAAGATCTACGGCCAGGCGATTGCGACCAACATGGAGGCGTGCCCATTACTGGCGCGACTCGTATCGTCCTCGCCCGATGTACTCTCGGCCACCCTCTCCTACCTGGCCCCACACAAGCACATTCCGCGTCATTGCGGACCTTTCCGCGGCATCCTGCGCTTTCAGCTCAACCTCGAGGCGCCGATGGATGCCGATGGGCAGCCAAGTGCCGTGCTCTGGCTCGCCGGCCACGAACACCGCCTCGGCAATGGCGAATGCCTGCTATGGGACGACACCTATCCGCACGAGGTGTGGAATCGCAGTGAGCACACGCGCATTGCCTTGCTGCTGGACGTCCGCCGCACCGATATGCCGCTGGACCTCCGCCTGCTGTCGCGGGCTGTCACGGCGAGCGTTGGAATGGTGGCGCGGTGGCGAGGTTTTGCCTGAAGGCCAGCCCTTTCAATGTCTTCAGTCAACCTTTGCTTGGCGCGACACCGGTCACGACCGAAGGAAGTCCCTGTAGGACACAGCAGGCGTTTCGACCGCCTGCTCAAATACCGAGTCACCGGCTTCTGCTCCTTCTCCCCTTCGGGGAGAAGGCTGGAATGAGGGGCGGGTGCTCGCGGTAACGCGACAACCAGGCGTGGCGCGAGGTTGCCGCTTACGCAGCGAGCGTTCCGAACCGCTGCCGCGGTCCGGGTCACTTTTCTTTTGCTGACCCAAAAGAAAAGTAACCAAAAGAAAATGGTCTAAAGAGCTGGTAGCACTGCGTGGGATAGAAGCATCGGAAGGTCGCGATGATCTGATTGTTGGCGGCCCACGGCGCGAGACAGCCGCTACCCCGCAACGCGCCGATGCGATGAGGACTTAAAGCGGGATCGGCCGACGGTTGAAACGCTTACCCAACCGAGAGAAAGCCACGAGGCGCATGCCTTAAGCCCTCTGCGCTCCGGCGCGTTGCGGGGTAGCGGCTGTCTCGCGCCATGGGCCGCAACTTCTCCGCCTGGCGATGCCCTTCAGGCTTGTGTCCCGCGCAATGCTACGAGCTCTTCAGGCCATTTTCTTTGGGTTACTTTTCTTTTGGGCCAGCAAAAGAAAAGTGACTCGAGCGCCGGCAGGCGATCGAAACGC
>DASXND010000311.1:0-2335 GCA_036495265.1 Dyella sp. | reverse complement strand
GCGCTGGACGACGGCGGCGACGGGGAGCTGGTGCACACCATCTTCCGCGCGGCGCACTCGATCAAGGGCGGTGCGGCGACCTTCGGTTTCCCGGAAATGTCCTCGTTCACGCATGAGGCCGAGTCGCTGCTGGACGAAGTGCGCAGCGGCAAGCGTGCCATCGACGGTTCGATCATCGAACTGCTGCTGCGCACGGTCGATTGCCTGCGTGGCATGTTCGCCCGCGCACAGGCGGGCGAGCCGCTGCATGATGCGGTGGCCGAGGGACTGCGCAACGAACTGGCCGCGGCGATGGGCCGCGGTGTTGCTGGCGGCGGCGTACAGGCGCGGCGCGCGGAAGATCAGGCCGATGCCTGGACGATTCGCTTCCGCCCTCATCCCGGCATGCTCGCCAGCGGCAACGATCCGCTGCGTTTGATTCGCGAACTGGGCGGACTCGGCGAGCTGGTCGCCACGCCCGAATTCGATCGCCTGCCGGCGACGCTCGCCGGACTCGAACCTTCGGAGTGCCACCTGGGTTGGACCATCACCTTGAATGGCCCAGTCAAGCGCGCCGACATCGCGGCGGTGTTCGACTGGGTGGAGGACGAGTGCGATCTCGACATTGAGGCGAGGCATGTCGCTGCCAAGGCTGCCGATGCGCCCGCGGTGGCGGCTCCCGTCGCCGCCGCGGCGAATGTGGCCGATGCCGGCGCTGCGCGTGTGCAGCGTGAGGCAGGTGCCGAGTCCAGTTCCGTACGTGTATCGATCGACAAGATCGATGGGCTGATCAACCTGGTCGGCGAGCTGGTCATCACCCAGTCCATGCTCGATACGTTCCGCGGCGACTACGACGCCTCGCGGATCGCCTTGCTGGAACATGGCCTGGCCCAGCTGGCGCGTCATACGCGCGAGCTGCAGGAAACCGTCATGGGCATCCGCATGTTGCCGATCGCCTCCGTCTTCAACCGCTTCCCGCGCATGGTGCGCGACATCAGCCAGAAACTGGGCAAGCAGGTGAAGCTGGAACTGGTCGGTGAACAGACCGAGCTAGACAAGACCGTGCTCGAGAAAATTGGCGACCCGATGGTGCACCTGGTGCGCAACGCCATCGATCACGGCCTGGAAACGCCGGACAAGCGTCGCGCGGCGGGCAAGTCCGACCTGGGCACGCTCAAGCTCGCAGCTTCCCATCGCGGTGGCAACATCGTGGTGGAAGTATCCGACGATGGCGCTGGCCTGAACCGCGACGCGATCGTGGCCAAGGCGGTGCAGCGCGGCCTGCTCGCCAGTGGTGAAGGCCTGAGCGACGAAGCCGTCGCCGACCTGATCTTCCAACCCGGCTTTTCGACCGCCGCCGTCACCACCGATCTGTCCGGTCGTGGCGTGGGCATGGATGTGGTTCGCCGTAACGTGGCCGACCTCGGTGGCACCGTCACCATCCGCAGCACGCAAGGCAAGGGCAGCGTGTTCACCATCACCTTGCCGCTGACCTTGGCGATCATCGACGGCCTTACGGCCGCCGTGGGCGAGGAGCGCTACATCGTGCCGCTAGTGTCGATCGTCGAATCGGTGCAGCTCAAGGCGGACGCGGTACGCGGCGTGGCCGGCGGCGAACTGTTCCGCTTCCGTGGCGAATACCTCCCGGTGATACGCCTGCACGATGCCTTCGGTTGCGATACCGCGGTGCGTGCCATCGACCAGGGCCTGATGGTGGTGGTGGAAGGTGACGGTAGCCGCGTGGGCTTGTTTGTCGATGGCCTGATCGGCCAGCAACAGGCGGTGGTGAAGTCGCTTGAGGCGAATTACCGCCGCGTGCAGGGCGTATCCGGTGCGACCATTCTCGCGGACGGCTCGGTGGCTTTGATTGTCGATATCGCGGGATTGGTGCGTCTGCAGAGTCGGCGCAAGGCGGCATGAGCTGAGGTCTAGCTCCTCGCCGTCACCGTTCCCCCTCCGTCATCCCAGCGGCTCTCAACAGCCGAAGGGCTGGTCAAGCTGGAGGCGCTTTACAACAGCGCAGCTGGTCATCCAGCGCCTTTCGCTCTTCATGTGCGTGACAGCGACCTGGCCCGCCTGCCGCGGGCTTCCGCCCGTCTGCCGACGGCCGGGTCACTTTTCTCTGTTTGGCCAGAGAAAAGTAACCAAAAGAGAGGCCACCCCGATGGCGCGCCTTCCGGGCTACGCCCTCCAGGTACGCGGGTGGGTTACGGAGGTTTGTCGACAGGGCCTCCTGCCCTGGCGACAAACTGGCTTGCATCCATGCAAGCCACCCTGCGGGCTTTTCCTCCACCCACCCGCCGTGCCATAGGGGCCCGACGAGCCAAGAGCTAGGAGCCCAAGCAACAGCCAGGAG
>DASXND010000310.1:0-9290 GCA_036495265.1 Dyella sp. | reverse complement strand
CAACGTGCTTGCGGTGGCTTGCGTCATGTTCACGGCGCAGTTCTCAGGCGCCGGCGCAGCAGCCACTCGCCGCCGAACAGCGTGCCCATGATGAAATAGGCGATCAAGCCGTTGTAGAGCGTCCACCAACCCAGTGGCGCCCACAGCGTGAGTACCGCGGAGACCAGGCCATTGAAGATGAAGAAGCCGACCCAGACCCACGTGACCTTGCGGGTGTACGGAATCGCTTCTGGCGGTAGCTCCGGCTCGCTCACGCGCGCGATGCGCTCCACCATCGGCGGGCCGTACTTCAGGCTGATGCCGAAGACGAACAGCAGCAAGGCGCTGATCAGGCTGGGGTACCAACGCAGCATGGCCGCTTCGCCGCTGAAGGCGAGCAGCGCGCAATAGGCTAGCGCCGCGGCGATCATCCAGCGGCCGCCCGGTTGTTTCAGCAGGCTCGGCGCACGGATCAGCCAGATCGCGCCCAGCGCCAGCGCGTAGAGCGGCGTCGACACGTGCTCCATGCCGAAATAGACCAGGAACGGGTATAGCAGCCCGATCACCGGCAACAGGAAGGACGTCAGCTTGCGCATGCGGCCTGCTGCGCTTCGACGAAGGCGGCCAGGCTGGCCACCGTGGCGAAATGCTGGCGTGCATCGCGCGAATCGGAGGCGATCTGGATGTTATAGCGATGCTGCAACGCCAAGGCCAGTTCCAGCGCGTCCACCGAATCCAGGCCCAGGCCCTGGCCAAACAGCGGCTGTTCCGGCGGGATGTCGGCCGCTTGCAGGTGCTCCAGATTGAGCGTGTCGATGATCAGCTGCGCAATATCCTGTTGCAAGGCATTCATGGCGAGGCTAGCTCCTTGGCATAGAGGTCGTGTAGGTAGTCGTTGAGTCGACGCGAGGCTATCGGCATCGGCGCAGCGGCATTGAACATAGCCGGATCGATGTCGGCGCCCACGCGCAGCCGCACATGGAAGCGACGGTCGGGAATGCTGTACCAGGGCTCGGCCTTGGTCAGCGTGGTCGGCTGTACCGTGATGAATACCGGCGTGATCACCCGCGCACCGCGCAGCGCGATGGCCGCCGCGCCACGATGAAACACCGGCGACACGTTCGGCGAGGTGCGCGTGCCCTCGGGAAATACGATCAGCGTCTGCCCTTCGCGTAGCGCCGACGCGGCTTGCTCGAGCATCTCCGGGCTGCCGTTGTTGCTGATGTATCCCGCCGTGCTGATCGGGCCGCGCATGCACGGGTTGCGCCATAGACCCTGCTTGACTATGCAGTTCGCGTCGCGGATCTGCGAGACAAGAAACACCACATCGATCAGCGAAGGATGGTTGGCAATCACCATCTGCCCGGGCTGGTTCAGGCGCTCCGCGCCTTCCACGGTAAAGGTAAGTACGCCAGTGCGGTACATGAACTGCACATGCCAATGGAACGCGCGGCTGATCGCAGCGCGCACGCGGCGGCGATGCGCCAGCCGTCCGCCCGGCAGCAGGGAGAGCAGCGGAAACCACAACAGCCGCAGCAGCAGGCCGCCGATGCCGAACAACAGGAAACTGAGGCCGGTCGCGACCAGCCGCCACAGATAGAAGTCGCCCTTGTGGAATTTCAGTTCGTCGGCTGCCAGATCCATCGTCTCATCTTCCATGCATGTTGCAGAGGTTCGCGCGGTCCGTGCAGTGCGCGCAGGAATGCGAGCGCATGCGGCCAGGCGCTGGTATGGCCGTGATCGATATTTCGTTGCAGCCGGAGTTGCCAGTGCGGGTTCGGCGGTTCGCCACGATCCGGCCCCGCCTTGTCCACGCGCAAGGCGAGGGCGTAGGAGAACGGCACGTCGTCGATCCATTCGTCGTAAGCGGCGGGAGGCCGTTCTTCGGCGAGCACCACGATAACCGCGGGTGCGCCCTGATCGAGCAAGGTGGCGGCCTCGAGCATGGCGTGCTCAAACGTATCCGCCTCGCCCGCAATGGCGCTGGCTTCGCCGCGCTGGCCGCGCAGGATCGACCATTGCCCGGCGATCGCGTTGTGCACGGACAGGCCGAACTGGGTCGGCGACAGCGGCTTCTGATCGATCACGTCGCCAAGCAAGGCATAGGTGCGTGGCGTTTCGCCATGGCGCGAGGCGAACACCAGCGGCAGCTGTTCGTCGTCATCGCATAGCGGCCAGGCGACCTGCAAGGCCATGCGCGCCATGCGACTCAAGCGGCGGCGTTGCATGGCTGGCAAGAACGCGCAGTCGGGCTGCTCGCCCTGATCCAGCGGCGTCCATGGTTCCCGGACCCAGGCCAGCCAGGCGTCATCGGTTTCGAGGGAAGGCGCCCAGGCGCGCCATTGGGCGATACGCACATCGATCATGCGTAGCTTCCCACGGCCGCGTGGAACAGCAAGGAGGCGCAACTGCCGCCGAAGCCGAAACTGTTGGACAACACGCTGCCGATCCGCCGATGGATGGGTGCTGTGACCAGCGGTGCTTCTGCGAAGGCGGGGTCGGGCGTTTCGATCGCGCTGCCGGCGGCAAGGAAATCGTGCCGCATCATCAGCAGGCCGGCGATGGCATCCAGCGCGCCGGCCGCGCCGGGGGCGTGCCCGATCAAGCCCTTGATCGATGACATCGGCGGCGGCGCGGCGTCGCGTTCGCGGAACACCTGCTCGATCGCCTGCCATTCGGCCAGGTCGCCCTGCGCCGTGGAACAGGCATGCGTATTGATGTAGTCGGGGCTGGCATGGGACGCCAGTGCCTGGCGCATCGCCCGCGCGATGCCTTCCGCACCGGGGCCGACCATGCTTTGCGCCTCGGTGCTGGCGCCGTAGCCGCACACTTCGGCGATGACGGCGGCGCCGCGCCGGCGGGCATGTTCCAGCGATTCGAGCACCAGCACGCCCGCGCCCGCCGCCAGGACGATGCCGTCGCGATCCGCGTCGTAAGGGCGCGAGGCCGCGCTGGGGCGTTCGTTGCTGTTCGCCGACAGCGCGCCCATCGCGTCGAACCAAAGCGCGGTGGTGTCGTGCAATTCCTCGCTGCCGCCACAGATCACGATGTCCTGCTTGCCCATCTGGATCAGTTCCATCGCCTGCCCGATGGCATGCGCGCCACTGGTACAGGCGGCACTGACGACGTGGCTGCGTCCGCCAATATCGAACGCATAAGCGAGGCCCGCCGCCAGCGCGCTGCTCATGCCGCGCGGCACGATAAACGGCGACAACTTGCCGATACCGCGCTGGCGGAAACTGTCCAGCGCGATCTCATGCTCGCTCAACGCCGCGCCACCGCCCATGACCAGGCCGCAGTGCGGTGATTGCAGGTCGCCTGGCGCAAGTCCCGCCTGCGCGATCGCCTCGCGCATGGCCTGCCACGCGTACCACGTGGTGGCGCAAAGGAACCGGCGCAGCTTGCGCGAGGGGGCGTCCAGCGCGGTCTCGTCCACCGGACCACCGACCCGGCAGCGCATGCCGAGCGCGGCCAGCGTTTCCATAAAGCGGATGCCGCTGCGCTGCTGTTGCAGGGCATCGAGCAGGGCGGCATTGCCGGTACCCGCGCAGGACACCGAACCCATGCCGGTCACGACGACGCGCGGCGTGTGGCGATGTCCATCTGCGCTCGTCATGCGGCGCACGCCTTGAAGATCAGCGAGGTGTTGATGCCGCCGAAGGCGAAGTTGTTGTTCATCACGTAGGCGGTGTCGATGCGCCGCCCTTCGCCGATGACGTAGTCCAGTGCGGCGCATTCCGGGTCGGGCTGTTGCAGGTTGATGGTGGGGGCGAACCAGCCCTCGCGCATCATCTCGATGGCCCACCACGATTCCAGCGCGCCGCAGGCGCCGAGCGTGTGGCCGACATAACTCTTCATCGAACTGATCGGCACCTGCGTGCCGAGCACGCTGGCCGTGGCATGGCTCTCGGCCACGTCGCCGCGATCGGTGGCGGTGCCATGCGCGCTGACGTAGCCGATCGCCTCGGGCGCAAGCGCGGCATCACGCAAGGCCATGTGCATCGCCACCGCCATGGTCTCGCTGGTGGGCTGGGTGATGTGGCTGCCATCGGAATTGCAGCCGAAGCCGACAATCTCGGCATAGATGCGAGCGCCGCGTGCACGCGCATGTTCGTACTCCTCGAGCACCAGCGTGGTGGCGCCTTCGCCCACCACCAGGCCATCGCGGGCGCGATCAAACGGGCGCGGGGTCAGCGCGGCTTCGTCGTTGCGCGTGCTGGTGGCAAACAGCGTGTCGAACACCGCCGCGCCCGGGCCGGACAGTTCCTCGGCGCCGCCGCACAGCATCAGCGTCTGCTTGCCCTGCTGGATCGCCTCATAGCCATAGCCGATGGCCTGGCTGCCGGAGGTGCAGGCGCTGGAGGTCGGCACGATCCGCCCCTTCAGGCCAAAAAACACGCCGATGTTCACGGCGGTGGTGTGCGACATCATCTGGATGTAACTGGTCGCGGTGACACCTTGCATCGACCCGGTCGCCAGCATGTGGCCCATGGCGCGGATCGGTTCCACACTGCCGCCGGACGAGCCGTAGGCCACGCCCATGCGCCCATCGCGAATCTCTTCGTCGCCATGCAGTCCCGCGTCATGCAGTGCCCGCTCGCTGGCGGCGACGGCGAGTTGCGCGACGCGGCCCATCGAACGCACTTGCTTGCGCGGCCAGCCCGGCAGCTTGAAATCGTCGACGGGACAGCCGAGGCGGCCGTTCAAGGCATCGAAGTAGTCCCATTCCGGCATGCGGCGCACCGCATTGCGATAGTCGCGCAGGCGCACGGAAATCGTGCTCCAGTCATGACCGAGCGGCGTAAGGCCGCCGATGCCGGTGACGACGACGCGCTTCATCGGTGAGCATCCTGTGTGGAGGAAGATAGGTTCATACGGCTACGTACTCGCGGACAGGGCTCGCTACCGGCACCAGCAGCGCGGTGAAACCGATACCCAGCAATAAGGTGATGCCGAAGTGCTGCAAGGCCGGCATCGAACTCAAGGCCAGCAGGCCAAAAGAGAGCAGGGCGGTCACGGCCGACAGCAGCACGCCGGCATAGGTGGCACCAGGCAGGTGCGCCGCATGCGGCTCACCCTCGTGCAGAAACACCGCATAGTTCGCCCCCACGCCGAGCACCAGCATCAGCGCCATCCAGTGGAACAAGGTCAATGGCTGGCCGAGGTAACCCAGCACGGCGAGGGTCAGGCCGATGCCGAGCAGCGGCGCTGCGATCACGCGCGGCGCGGCGTGGCGATAGCGCCAGCCGAATACCGCCGAGACCAGGGCCAGTGCGGCAAGCAGCCAGACGCTGGCGTATTCGCGGTAGCGGCCGAACAAGGCGGAGATGCTGGCCGGCTTGTCGACCAGCGCCACGCCGGGCAGTCCCGCCGCCGCCGCGCGCAGGATCCCGGCATCGTCCTGCCCTTGCGGCAGCACGATGGAACCGATGCCGGCCTTGCCTTGATCCATCCACAGGTAGCGGAACGGCGTGGAGACAGGCATGGCCAACCACTCGGACAGGCCAAGCGGCTGGCCGCGCCACGCGTCCAGGTACGCGCTGGCCACGTCGGTGCGCAAGCCCGCGCGCAGCAATAGCGCTTCGATGTTCGCGCGGTTGGCGAACAGCGGCGCGAGCGCTGCCTGATTCGCCTGCTGTCGCTGCATCGAGGGCAGCATGCCGGCCACTCCGGTCCAGCCTTCCAGTTGCCCTTGTTGCACCAGCGTCTGCAGGCGCACTTCCAGGGCTTCTTCGCGCTGCAATACCTGCTCGGCGCTGTCACCGTGGACGAGATAGAACTGGCTGCTGTTGCCGATACCGGTGACGTCGCGGATACGCGCCTCCTGTTGGGCAAGTTCAGCCGGTGAGGTGATCAACAAATGGATGTCGTCGTCATGGCCAAGGCGCAGCCAGCCTGGCAGTGCCACCAGCAGCAACAGCAGGGCGGCGAGCATCCCCGACCTGCCGCGACCAAGCCGGCCGGCGCGCCGCTGCAGCGCCAGCGCGAAACGCACCAACGAGGGGGCCAACGGCTTGCTCGCCGGCTTGGCCAGCAAGGCCGGCAATAGGCAGAACACGCTGAGGCAGGCGGCGAGCATGCCGACCATGGCGAAGCAGGCCATCTGGCGCAACGCCGGAAACGGCATCAAACCCAACAGCGCATAGCCCAGCAGCGAAGTGGCCAGGGCCAGCAGCAGGGCCGGCCGCACCTGACGCACGCCGCGTTCGGCCTGCCACGCCGGGCCGGCATTGGCGCGTGCGCACAAATACTGGATCGAGTAGTCCACCGCTTCGCCCAGCAGCGCCGCCCCGAACACCAGGGTCAGCAGATACAGCTGCCCGAAGATCAGCAAGGTGACGGTAACCGCGCAAGCCACGCCGATGGCGGTGGAAAGAAAAGCCAGCAGCAGCGGGCGCGGCGAGCGATAAGTCCACAGCAGCAGGACGGCAATGCCCAGGCTCGAGGCCAGTCCCACGACATGCACATCGCGCTCGGCGCCGGCGCGTGCTTCGGCGGCGTGAAAGACCGCGCCGGCACGCAGCAGCCGGACGCCTGGATGCTGCACGATCACGGCCTGTTCGGCGCGGGCCAGCGCGGCCAACGCTGCGCGCTGCACGCTGTCGTCGTAGGAGGAGCCGCGTAGCGCGGCCAGCACCATCACATAGCTGTGATCATCGCGATGCGCGGTGAGCAGATTGTCTTCGGGCGTCAGCGGCGAGCGGCTCCAGGGTTGCTGCTCCATCCAGTGCTGCAACCAGCCGAACGGATCGTCCTGCAAGGCGATGCCTACGCCAGCAAGGAACGGTTGATTGAGCCGACGCGCCAGCGCCTGGGTCGGATCGTAGTCGGGGTGCAGCAGTGCCTCGCGATCCGCGTCGGTGAGCAAGTGGAAGCGGTGCGCGAGATACGGTGCGAATAGGGCGTCCAGGTCGAACGGCGGCAGTTCAGCCGTGACCGAGGCGAAGGCGGGATCGGCGGCGAGTCGCTTGCCCAGTTCGCGCGCCGCGTCCTTGGCGGTAGCGTCGTCGGCATGCTCCACCAGCAAGACCATGCGGTCGCCGTTGGCATGGGCCAGGCGCTCTACGGCGGCTTCTGCCAGCGGATGGCGTTCGGTGGCCGGCAGCATGGCGAGCAGGTCGGTCTGGATCGGAGAGCCGCCGCGCCCGAGCAGCAACCATGCGCCCAGACCCGTCACGATCAGGGCGAAGGCGCTGAACAGGACGGCGCGCAACGGCGGCGCGCAACGGTTCACGGAGCTATGCCCAGCGCGCGCTGCTCCAGCGCGCTCAGTGGGCCGGCATCGCGGGTATCGGCAAAGCTGATGTGCGTACTTTCACCGTTGGCCAGCTCCACCTGGATGCCTTGCAAGTAACGGTCGCCATCGAGTTCGATCCGGCGCAGCACGCGCGCCATGCGCTCCTGCCGCGGCGTAAAGCGAAGGGTCCAGCGCGTTGCCGTGCCGTGAGCCTCCACCTCGAACTGGCGCAACGCGTCCTCGGGATTGCCCGACAGCATCGATTGCAGCATCTGCGATACCTGGGCGACGCCGCGGTCGCTGCCGCGCACCGTCTGCAGCTGTCCGTGTTCATCGATGCGGGCGGTGCGCACGCCGGTCAGCGCGAGGCTTTCGCGATACGGTTCGGTGACCTGCCACAGCATGCCGTGGCCGACCACGAACAGAAGCTGGCCGCGGCTGACCTGCGGTTGGGTCAGCGCGGGATTCTCGCGGCTCTGGGTAAACGCCGCGCGCACGCTGGCGTGACTGCCCAGTTCGTCGAGGATGTGCTGCAACAAGGCGGGGTCCTGCGCTTGCGCATGCACGCCCAAAGCGAGCCAGCAGAGCAGGGCGGCGATCAGGCGGCGCATGGCGCCTTCCGCGGATTCAAGCGGCGCCATAACAGCCGCGGGGCACGTGGCAGCATGCCCAGCAGCAGGCGCGTGTGCATGGCCGAGATGCGCAGGTTGTCGCGCCACATGCGGAAATGCGAAAGCCCGTTCTCCGGGTAGATCACCCGCGTAGGCAGGTTGCGCACCGGCAGGCCGCGCCAGCTCAGGCGTACTGCGACCTCGGTGTCGACATCCATCCGTGCCGGCAGCCGCTTGCGCGCGATTTCGGCGCAGGTGGCGTCGAGCGGATAAAGACGGTAGCCGCACATGGAATCCTGGATCGCCATCGACAACGTCTCGATCCACACGAACACGTGGGTCACATAGCGGCCGTACAGGCGTGCACGCGGCACGCTGTCGTCATAGATCGGTTTGCCACAGACCAGCGCCTGCGGATGGGCCCGGCTTTCAGCAAGGAAGCGGGGCGCATCGGCCACGTCATGCTGGCCGTCGGCGTCGATCTGCAAGGCGTGGGTGAAGCCCGCCGCGCGCGCCGCCAGCAGGCCGGCGGTGAGCGCGCGACCCTTGCCCTGGTTGTGCGGCAGGCGCAACAGCTGGATGTCCGGTTGGCCAAGCGCCAGGGCGTCCAGCACTTCGCGCGTAGCGTCGTCGCTGCCGTCGTCCACGATCACCACCGGCAGTCCATGGGCACGCAGCGATTGCACGGTGCGCGCGATGGTGTCTTTGTGGTTATAGATCGGGATCAGCGCGCAGGGCGCGTTCGCCTCGCTGCGGGTGGTGGTGCATGCCTGCATGGACGGAGCGGCCCGGTCAGCGGTCGAGCAGGGCTTTCACCGTGGCGACCACGTCGCTCACCGTGCGCACGCTCTTGAAATCCTCGGGCTTGATGCGTGTCCCGGTCATGTCCTGCACCTGGATGGCCAGATCGACGGCGTCGATGCTGTCCAGTTCGAGGTCGGTGAAGAGGTGCGTAGCCGGCGTGACCCGGGCCGGTTCGATCTCGAACGTGTCGTGCAGCACCTGCCGCAGCCGGTCCAGGATGTCCTCGTCGCTGATGCCGCTTGCCATGGTCGTACTCATAAATCCCTGTTCCCGTAGTGCCTGCTACGTTCCCTGTCGTGTCGTGCCGGTATCCCCGGCTGCCCTAGCCACACGATCACGAGAACGCGACAGCGCTCTTGGGGCGCTGTCGTGATCGAAAGCCCGCTAAATGTGCACCCGCGTAACGGGCCCCCTGTGGATCCAAACTGACTTTGTAGGCAAAGCCGTACAATTTCACGTTTGTTTGACAATTCTAGCAGAGCTCTACGACCAGCGTGATGGCCGGGGCCGGCTGCAGGGGCTCACGTAATCGTAAGGTCTTTCGACAAAGCGGCAAGGCGGTCGCGCTGGGCGAGCACCTGGATGAGCTGTCCGAGTACCAGCCGGGCTGTTTCATTGCCGGCATCCTGGAGGCAGGCTGCGCCTGTCGGCATCTGCTC
>DASXND010000309.1:0-17084 GCA_036495265.1 Dyella sp. | reverse complement strand
AAGGACTCCCGGAAACAGGCACGCGCCTGCGCCCCGGAAGCTCCGGCGGTGCAGGCATCATCAACCCGAAGGTGGTTTGCCCTTCCGTGTGTCATCCGAAGCCGGTAACAGCGCGAGGGCGGGAGGCATGCCATCTCCCTGTGGGGCGCCATGCTAGCCGATGCACGCCCAATCGTCATGGTGACGGCCATAGGCGATCCGCACGCGAGGCCAGCGGGCCGGCTCAAACCCGCCGGTGGATGCCTGATGCAGGTCAAGGCGTCACTTTCTGCCGGTAATAGGTTTTCCGGGCCCTTTCAGAGGAAGCCTGGTTATGCACCCGATACTGCATGCGATTTTGTTGGAACCGGTCGGCTGGTTGGCCATAGGTGGCAGCATCATCATGGTAGGGACGGGCATTGCTGTTGGCCTCTTCGTTCGCAGCAAGGTGCGCGAACAAGAGCGCGAAAAATAAGGCGGCAATCGTGTTGTTTGCCGCTCTACCGCCGATATCGGCCTCAAGGCGCCTGGTTAGTCCCGCTACGCCCGTTGCTTGCGTCCTGGTCCGGCACGCGAGGCCGCGGTAAAGGCTCAGGCAAGACTCGTCTCGAAAACCGCCAGTCGTGGGCCTCGGTGGCCAGTCGTCATGATTTGTGCGGCTGGGAGCGCCGCTATACTCGGCGCTCTCCGTCAGCCGTGCCATGCTCATGACCCCATCCCAGCGTCCCATACGGCGCAGCCTGCCGTGGCTGCTCGCGGGACTGTCCATGATTGGCCCGTTCTCGATCGACGCCGTCTTTCCGGCGTTTCCGCTGATCGGCGCGCGCTTTGGCGTGGACAGTGTGGGGCTGCAACAGATGATCAGCGTCTATCTGATCACCTATGCGGCGATGAGCCTGTTTCACGGGGCCATTTCCGACGCCATCGGGCGCAAGCCGGTGATTGTCGCGGGCATGCTGGTCTATGCGGTGGCTTCGGCCGGTGCGGCGCTTTCCACCTCCTACGGCATGCTACTGACGTGCCGTGCCCTGCAAGGCATGTGCGCTGGCGCCGGCCTGGTGGTAGGGCGGGCGGTCATTCGCGATAGTCTGTCGGGGGCAGCGGCGCAGCAGTTGATGTCGCGCGTGATGATGATCTTCAGCGTGGCGCCGGTGATCGCGCCGATTGTCGGCGCGCAGTTGCTGTTCCTCAACGGTTGGCACGGTATTTTCTGGGTGCTGATGGGGTTCACCCTGATGTTGGCCGTGGCCTTGATCCTGTTTCTCGACGAGTGCCATCCACCCGAAGCCCGCACGCCTTTTCACCCGAGCACGCTGGTACGGGGCTATATGGAATTCGGCCAGGACCGCCAATTCTGGCCGTTGCTGATTTCCTGTTCAGTGAACTTCGCCGGGCTGTTTCTCTATATCTCATCGGCGCCCCGCATTGTCCGGGACCTGTTGCACCTCTCGGCGCAAGGATTCCCATGGCTGTTCCTGCCGGTGGTGGCGGGCCTGGCAGGTGGCGCCTTGATGTCGGGCCGCTTGGCCGGTCGACGCAGTGTGGTCTTCACGGTGAACCTGGGTTACGGCTTCATGCTCGCGGCCTGCGCATTTCACCTGCTC
The DNA here is from genome assembly GCA_036495265.1 of Dyella sp. GTDB lineage: Bacteria > Pseudomonadota > Gammaproteobacteria > Xanthomonadales > Rhodanobacteraceae > Dyella. The sequence goes on along the minus strand of DASXND010000309.1, from coordinate 15,501 downwards.
GCCGCGCTGGTGAGTCGCGAGCCCACGCTGCCCTGGTCGATGCTGCCGCTGGTATTGCATGGCATTGGTATCCAGCTGGCGTTCCCGACCTTGACCCTGTTGCTGCTGGATCGTTTTCCGCATCGGCGCGGCGGTGCTTCGTCGGTGCAGGCGTTCGCCAGTTTGACCCTGTGTGCGTTCGTGGCCGGCGTGATGTCGCCACTGCTGTCCGGCCACATGCTGTATCTGGCGCTTGGGGCCAGTTTGCTCACGGTGATCGGCTGGTTCTCCTGGCGCTGGTATCGCGCGGTGACGCGACGTCCGCTGGGGGCACAGCATTTGGGGCCGACGGTGGAGACGGAGTTGCAGACCGAGATCACGGAGCCGCGCTAGGGCGGGCCTGGTCGCGTAGGGATCGATGGCGCTCTTTTTTGCCAGTTTTTGTTTTTTGTAGGAGCGCACCCTGTGCGCGAACAGCCTACGTAGCGGCAATGCCGTGATCGCGCACAGGGCGCGCTCCTACAATTTCACGTTAGGGGCGCGTGTTTTGCTAACGACCGGTACCCCGGCCTCATCCAGCAATCCCCGCGCCATCAACCACCGCCGCGCATTCGCCGCATCCTGCTCGAACCAGGCCTGCGTCGAGCCCAGCCGGAACGAATAGCCCCAGGCATCCATATCCGTCATCAGGCGCTGGCGCCCGACGCCGGGTAGCTCGTCGGCGAGCACGATCTGCAGGTAGCAGGTGGCGTCTTCCTCATCGATCGAATCGGTGGCATCGGTGTGGACGGCATCACGCCGTTCGTCGGGCAGCACGATCAGGTGTCCGGCTTCATGCAGCAGCGAATGCACCGGGGTGTCGTCGCGGGCGTAGACCGTGTTGCCGATGATGCCGGCCTCCTCATCGCCCCAGAAACTGCCGGGAATCGGGCAGCCTGGCGCCACGCGCTCCAGGCGCAGCCCATAGCGGGCCAGCAGCGCCGACGACACAGCGAAGCCCAGTTCGCCCAGGCGCATCACGCTGGCTTCGTCGGTAGAGGGAGTGGGTGGCAGAGACATGGTGATCAAGGTCGCCACCTGGCGGCGGCGACAGCTCGTGCGAGTCGCTGCGCAGGCCGGGCCTGCGCAGCATCAGCCCGCTTTGGGCTGGGCGTGGTCGGGCAGGGCTACCGAAAGCTCGAGGATCTCGTGTCCGCTGTCGCGCTCGACGTTGATATTGATGGCTTCGAGGTCGACGTGGACGTATTTCTTGATCACTTCGAGCAGCTCGTTGCGCAGCAACGGCAGGTAGTCAGGCGCGCCTCGGTTGGAGCGCTCCTGAGCCACGATGATGCGAAGACGCTCCCTGGCGACGACAGCGGTGGGCTCCGGCTTGCGCTTCAGGAAATCAAGAATACCCATCGCCATCAACCTCCAAACACGCGCTGGAAGAAGCCCTTCTTCGGCGGCTCGACAAAGCGTAGGGCGCGTTCTTCGCCGAGGATGCGTGCCACTGTGTCGCTGTAGGCCTGGCCGGCATACGAGTTGTCGTCAAGGATGACCGGCACGCCCGCATTGGACGCGGCCAGTACGTTCTCGGACTCGGGGATGACGCCGACCACGTTGATGCCGAGGATGTCCTCCACGTCCTTCACGCTCAGCATCTCGCCCACGGCGACGCGCACCGGGTTGTAGCGGGTCAGCAGCAAGTGCTGCTTGATTGCACCATCACCGCGCTCGGCGCGACGCGTCTTGCTGGCGAGCAGGCCGAGGATGCGGTCCGAATCACGCACCGAGGATACCTCGGGGTTGACCACCACCACGGCGTGATCGGCGAAGTACATCGCCAGATGCGCACCCTTTTCGATGCCTGCCGGCGAATCGCAAACGACGTAGTCGAAGCCTTCCTTGCCGAGATCTTCGAGCACCTTCTCGACGCCTTCCTGGGTGAGGGCGTCCTTGTCACGCGTCTGGCTGGCCGCCAGCACGTAGAGGCTGTCGTAGCGTTTGTCCTTGATCAGGGCTTGCTTGAGCGTAGCTTCGCCGTGTACGACATTGACGAAGTCGTACACCACGCGCCGCTCACAGCCCATGATCAGGTCGAGGTTGCGCAGGCCGACGTCGAAATCGATCACCGCGACTTTCTTGCCGGCCATGGCGAGGCCCGTGGCAAGCGAGGCGCTGGTGGTGGTCTTGCCGACGCCGCCTTTGCCGGAGGTGACAACGATAATCTCAGCAGTCAAGGCTCATCTCCGCATGGTTCTTTGTAATAGTAGGTAACAGCAATCAAGCGATCGTCACAGCTTGGCGATCAGCAGTTTTTCACCTTCGAGCCAGCATTGCACAGACTGGCCTTCCAGGTCTTTGGGAATTTGTTCAAACACGCGGTAATGCCCGGCAATCGCCACCAGTTCAGCGCGGAAGTCCGACACGAACAGGCGCGCCTTTTCGTCACCCTGCGCACCCGCCATGGCGCGCCCGCGTAGACCACCATAGACGTGAATGCTGCCGTCGGCGATGACCTCGGCACCGTTCGCGATCGCGCCGGTGACGATCAGGTCGCGATCGCGAGCATAGATCTGCTGGCCTGAACGTACCGCGCCGTCGTGATGCATGGCTCCCTGCGTTGGCGCGGCCTGCTTCGACGGTTCGGGTTCGCTCTGCACCATTGGCTCAGCCCGGCGCGCAGGTTCGGCAGCCGGCGCGGGTGTAGCCGCGGCTGGCGCCGGCGGCGCAATGCTGCCGCCATCGGCGGGCTCGTAGGCGGCGCGGAACTTGGCGATCAGCGGCAAACCCATGCGACGCGAAAGGGCTTCGACTTCGCTGGTGCCATAGGCCAGGCCCACCGGCAACATGCCGGCGCTGCGCACGGCTTCCAGCAGGGCATCGACCGAACCGTCGTCGGGCAGCTCGCGCAAATGGCTCAGGTCCAGCACGACCGCGGCGCGGGAGAACAGTTGGGGTGCCGCGTGGACGCGCCGCTCCAGCTCCTCGCAAAGAGCGGCGGCGTCGACGCGGCGCACGCGTACATTGGCAATGCCGACCTGGCCGAAGCGCAGGTCGCAAGCGTCTTGAGTATCCATTCGCGCTTTCATGGGTGACGCTTCCCAGCCAAACGGCGCTGGGGGGCATCAGGGGTCGAAGGGCGCTGGCGTTCGGCCAGCCAGGGGACGTCGGGTAGGCCGTCGTGATCGAGATAGGTTTCGCGTACGAACGCGTAGCTGGGCAGGTCCTTGGCCAGCAGGCTGACTTGCGGGCCATCCGCGCCCATGCGCTGCTGGCCCACTTCCTGGAAACCGTAGGTGCCATGGAACAGCACCACCACGTCGTCGCGTGGCTCCAGGAACACCTCGCAGGTCAGTAGCGGCACGCGCACTTCGGCATAACTGTTGACGTCGCAATAGAAGATGCGACCCAAGCCGTGACGGCGATAGGCGTTGGCGATGACGATGCGGTCGATGTACAGGAACTGCGGATAGTGCTCGGAGAACCAGCAATAATTGGGACTGTCGTACTCGCTGCCTTCGCGCAGCGCAATAAGGAACCCGGCGAGATGGCCATCTATCTCGGCCACGCGGAAATAGTCCGCATGGTCGTAGAAGTAGCGCAGCTGAGCCGCGTCAAGGGCGAGGATGGTGCGGCCGGCGGCGTTGTTGAGCGCCAGTACGGCATCCAGGTCGTGCTCTCGCACGTCGCGGATGGCAAGGGCCATTCGTTGCTCCGCTTTGTGTGGTTCGAGGACAAGACCGATGTTCGGCCCCGCGTGACGGGCGGCATTATGGCACGCGGCGGCGGGCCGCACATAACACGGCGCACTATGTAAAACCTTCGTAAAGCGCGAGCTGCCATGGCTTTTGGCAGGGGAGGGGCAATGACTTCTCACGCATTGCACCACGGGGCCGCCTGGCTAATGATGCCGGGTATGACATGGTCCAATATCAATCACATCCGCTTACTTCGTTACGCCGGGCTGACCACCTACCTGTGCGTGGCGCTGCCGCTGTTGCCAGGTAGCTGGAGCCTGGCGCAGGTCAACTCCTGGTGGAGTAATCCGGATATTTCCGGCTGGATTTTTTCCTACCTGACCTTCGGCGTGACCTATCTGCTGCTGACCCGTCGATCCAGTGTGACCCGCCAGACCGGATTACCCCCCGTCATGCGTCTGATCGGCCTGGTGATCTTGACCGGCTCGGCCATCGCGATGGGCTGGTTCAGCCAGAGCGGCTTGTCCGCCATGTTGATGCTGGTGATCGCGGTCGTGTTGCCGTGGCAGTTGCCGGTAGGTGCGGGCTTGATGTGGATGTTGATGCAGAACCTCATGCTGATACCGATCATCGCCAGCTATAAGGGCTGGACCACGGTCACGGCCATCCTGCAGGTCTGCATGTATCTGGGCATTTCGGCCCTGGTGTTCTTTACCTCGATGATCGCCAGCCTGCAGGCCGAGGAGCGTGAAGCCCAGCGGCGCCTCAATTCGGAGTTGCGCGCCACCCGCGCCCTGCTCGCCGAATCCACCCGCATTGCAGAGCGCATGCGCATCGCGCGCGACCTGCATGACCTGATTGGCCATCACCTCACGGCCTTGAGCCTCAACCTGGAAGTGGCCAGTCATTTGACCAATCCACAGGCCGCCGAGCATGTGCTGAAGGCGCAGGCCACGGCCAAGCACCTGCTGTCGGACGTGCGCGAAGTGGTGAGCGAGTTGCGCCAGGACGATGCCATCGACCTGACTCAGGCGCTGCGCAGTTTGGTCGAAGGCGTGCCCGGCCTGAACGTGCAGTTGGATACCCCGCCGCGCTTCAGTGTGGAGGATCCACGCCGGGCGCAGGTGTTGCTGCGTTGTGCCCAGGAGATCATCACCAATACGGCGCGCCACGCCGGCGCCCGCAACCTGTGGCTGCGCTTTGACTACGTCAACGCCAACCTGCTGGAGCTGGCCGCGCGCGACGATGGCCGGGGTGCGACGAATTTCCGGCCGGGCAACGGCCTGTCGGGCATGCGCGAGCGGCTGGCGGAGTTTGGCGGCAGCGTGATGGTGGACCCGGCGCTCCATCAAGGTTTTGCGCTGACGGTGCGTTTACCGTTGGGTGAGGCACCGGAGTTGGCGCATACCCCGTCGCGGTTCGAGCCGCCGGCCTTGGGCATGCTTTAGGGATGCTCTGATCTATTCAACGGGGGTGGCATGATGTCCAGCAAGTTCGCAGGGTGTGGGGCGTGGCGCAGCGCAGGCTGGCTGCCTGGGCAAGCCGCGCACCGCGGCCTGCGGGCTTGCTGGACATCACCCGAAGGGCCGGTTCTGTCTGCCCGCAGCTCCGCGCCGCGCCGTCTCGACAGGCAGCCAGCCTGCCTTCGCCGACGCAGCACGCATCTGCGGGCAGACAGAACCGGTGACACCCCCGTTGAATAGATCAAAGCATCCCCAAGTAAGGGTGCCCAACGCTCACCCACGACCCATGGCTCGTGCCAAAATGAACCGCTTGGATAGCAGCATCGTTCTTCCCCGTAGCCCGTGGGCATCGCACATGGGCCACCATTGCTTCGAGGATCCGCGATGATTTCCGTCTGTCTCGTCGACGACCAGAACCTGGTTCGCCAAGGTGTCCGTTCACTGCTGGATCTGGCGGAGGACATCCGCGTGGTGGCCGAATGCGCCGATGGCGCCCAGGCCGTGCAGGATATTCCGCGGATCAAGCCCGATGTGGTGCTGCTGGACCTGCGCATGCCCAATATGAGCGGCCTGGAAGTGCTGCAGGCGCTGTCCGCCCGCAACGAATTGCCCCCCACCATCATCCTCACCACCTTTGACGACGACCAGCTGGTGTTGCAGGGCCTCAAGGCCGGCGCACGCGGCTATCTGCTGAAGGACGTGTCGCTGGAGCAGTTGGTGGAAGCCGTGCGTACGGTGTCTGCCGGCGGTTCGCTGGTAGCGCCGATGGTGACCCAGCGCTTGCTGGCCGGCGTAGGGCGCATGCAGAACCAGTTCACCAGCCTGGAGCAGCCCGACCCGCTGACCGAACGCGAGACCGAGATCCTGCGCCTGCTGTCCGGTGGCTATAGCAACAAGGAGATCGCCAACTCCCTGAAAGTGGCCGAGGGGACGGTGAAGAACCACGTCTCCAACATCCTTTCCAAGCTGGGCGTGCGCGACCGCACCCGCGCGGTCCTGAAGGCGCTGGAACTGGGCATCGTTTGATGCCCTCGCAGGGCCCCCAGAACGGGCCTACGCCCTCCTGCGAAGAATGGCTGTTAGGCAGTCTTTACGGCCCGATAGCGTTCCTGCGCGCGATTAAGTACCATCGGAGGCTTCGGCGCTGGCCGACCCCCTGTCACGATGCGATTCTTCGGGAATCTCCCGTGGCCGGCCGGTCCCCGGCGACTGCCTTGTGCCGTAGACAGTAGAGACGTGCGGAGAACCCTGGAATGATGCGTGTTCTTGAATTTATTGTTGCCCTAGTCATCGTCGCCGTCGTGGCGGTGGTGGTGGGCTTGGTTATGCCTGGCAGTGGCCATGTGGAAAGGTCGCTGGTCGTCGGCAAGGACATGCGTCAGGTTTATGACGTGCTAAACAACCTCCGTCGCTTCCCGGAATACTCCGTGCAGCGCCAGTACGACCGGAATATCAAGTACGACTTCTCGGGCAAGGCCTATGGCCCGGGCGCCGAGCTGAGCTGGACCGGTAGCGATCCGAAGGTCGGCAGCGGCAAGCTGACCATCGCGTCGGCCGACCCGAGCTTCGACAAGGTCGACTCCACCGCCAAGAAGGCTTCCATCGTCTGGAACGTCGACAATGACTGGCGTGGCAACGACAAGCATTTCACCCTCGACCTCGATCGTCAGGGCAGCCGCGGTCAGCTCACCAAGATCACCTGGTCGTATGACGTCGACTACGGCTTCAACCTGATCAACCGCTACGCCAACCTGTACATTCATGGGGATCCGGATGCGTTCATCCAGTTCACCCTGAACGACCTGCAGAACGTGTTGGCTTCGGTGCAGAACGTCGATTACAGCAAGCTGATCCCGTATATCGAGCAGACCCAGCCCACGCCGATGCTGCTGGTGTCCTCGACGATCGAGCGCAAGGGTGGTCTTGAGGCCCTGAACGACGCGACCGACAAGGCCGTGGGCCAGATCCAGGCCGCCGCCAAGAAGCTTGGCGTGAATGTGGTCGGTCCGCGCGTCATCTTCACCACCAATTATGGTGATCAGACCTACACCTTCGACGTCGGCATGGCGATCAGCGCGACCAGCCTGAACGTGGCTGGCCAGACGGTGGAACTGACCGCGGCCAAGGCTCCGGATCTGTCGACGGCCGCCGAGGCCGGCACCAGCGCCAACGCCGCCGCCAGCACGCCCGAGAACAATGCTCCGGGTGGTCATGACCGCTTCGGCCGCCTGATCATCGACGACAACGTGCGTGCTTTCCTGGCCTTCGGTGGCCCGGCCCTCAAGGCCGTGTGGAACGGTACCGCCGCTGGCGTGCCGCAGACCCGCGACCTGCTCAAGGCCTATGCCCAGACCCACGGCTACAAATTCGACGAAGTGGTCAATCGCTTCTACGACATCGAAGCCAAGCCGGAAGTGAAGCAGGGCGACGAAGTGAAGAGCTACGCCGAGTTCGACGTCTACCTGCCGCTCAGCTACGCCCCGGAGCAGACCCCGGAGCAGGAAGCCGGCATCAAGCCGCCGTCTCTCGACGACAGCGGTGACCAGGCTCCGGCCGCTTCCGGCACCGCTGCCGCTCCGGCCAGCGCTGCCACCACCGCAAAGTAAGCCGGCCTCCAACGCCGGTTTATCGAGAAGGCCCTTCCCCGTGAAGGGCCTTTTCATTTTCGCGAGCCCGTCGCCCGGGCGTGGTCGAACTTTTCGGTTACATTGCGGGTCGACAGTCGCTGGACGACCCGGCGGCACGCTTCGCCCGAAGCCCGCCCTCTGACTTCGACTGGACATGATCGAAACCGAACAGCTCACCCGACGCTACGGCAGCCTCACGGCGGTGGACGCGCTCAGCATTCGCGCCGAGCCCGGACAAGTGCTGGGCTTGCTGGGCCCCAACGGTGCCGGCAAGACCACCGCCATGCGCATGATTGCCGGCTTCCTGGAGCCCAGTTCCGGTACGGCGCGGGTGTGCGGGCACGACGTCCGCAAGGAGCCGCTGAAGGCCAAGCGGGCCCTGGGTTACCTGCCGGAAGGCGCGCCAAGCTATGGCGAGCTGACCGTGCGCGAGTTCCTCACCTTCATCATCCGCATTCGTGGCATGCGGCATGACGCCGGCTTTCGTCGTTTTGAAGAGGTGGTCGGGCGCTTGCAGCTGGAGAGCGTGTTGGACCAATGCATCGACACCTTGTCGAAGGGCTTGCGGCGACGTGTCGGCCTGGCCCAGGCGATCCTGCACAACCCGCCGGTGCTGATGCTCGACGAACCGACCGATGGTCTGGATCCCAACCAGAAGCACACGGTGCGCCAGTTGATCGACGCGATGGCGCGCGAACGCACCATCCTCATCTCCACCCACCTGCTGGAGGAGGTCCACGCGCTATGCAACCGCGTGGTGATCATCGCCAACGGTCGACTGCTGGCCGATGCCACGCCGGCCGAGCTCGAAGCGCGCTCGCGTTATCACGGCGCCGTGTCGTTCAGCGCGCCGGGTAGCGGCGTGTCGCAGGAGATGCTGGGCCGGCTGCCGCAAGTGGCGTCGATCGAAGTGGATCCGCTCGATGGGCGCATCACGGTATTCCCCAGGCCGGGCGAGCGCATTCTCGAGCCGGTGGAAACACTGCTGCGGCAACAAGGTCTGGAAGTGTCGGAAATTCAGCTGGAACGTGGACGTCTCGACGAGGTGTTCCGCAACATCACCACCAGCGCCGAGGGCAGGGCATGAGTCCGGTCGCGGCGGTGGCGCGGCGCGAATTGCGCAGCTATTTCGTGACGCCGGTGGCGTATGTGTTCCTGGTCATCTTTTTGGTGCTGGCCGGCATTCTTACGTTCTACGCGGGTGATTTTTATCAGCGCGGGCAGGCCGACCTGCAGCCGTTCTTCGTGATGCATCCGTGGCTTTACCTGGTCCTGGTGCCGGCGGTGTCGATGCGCATGTGGGCCGAGGAAGCGAAGGGCGGCACGCTGGAGTTGCTGCTCAGCCTGCCGCTGACGTTGGCGCAGGCCATGCTGGGCAAATTTCTCGCGGCCTGGCTGTTCATCGGGCTGGCCCTGGTGCTCACGTTTCCGATCTGGATCACGGTGAACTACCTGGGGTCACCGGACAACGGTGTGATCCTCGCCAGCTACATGGGCAGCTGGCTGATGGCAGGCGCGTTCCTGGCCATCGGTGCCTGCCTGTCGGCGGTGACGCAGAGCCAGGTGGTGGCCTTCGTGCTGACCGTGGTGGTGTGTTTCCTGCTGATCCTCGTGGGCCAGCCGCAGGTGTTGGAGTTTTTCCAGGGTGCGCTGCCACGCAAGCTGGTGAACGCGGTGGCGCATCTGAGCATGTTGCGGCACTTCGAGGCGATCTCGCGTGGCGTGCTGGACCTGCGCGATCTGGTGTATTTCCTGCTGACCATGGCTGCCTGGCTGACCGCCGGCGTGCTGGTACTCGATCTCAAGCGGACGCCCTGAACGATGGCGCGCCTACACTTGAGTCGACGTACCGTCCTGCTGACCGCGCTGGCCGTGCTGGCGATCGGCTTCGTGGCCCTTACGCTGGCCAGCGGCCGCTGGTTGCGCCTGGGGCGGGTGGATCTCACCGCCGACAAGCTCTACACCCTCACGCCGGGCACCATCCACATCGTGAGGGGGCTACGCGCTCCGCTGAAGCTCACGCTTTATTTTTCCGAACATGCCACGCGCGACCTGCCCCAGCTGCGCAGTTACGAGCAACGCGTCAGCGAGATGTTGCAGGAGATGGTGGCGCGCGCGCATGGGCGACTGCGCCTGCAGATCGTCGATCCCGTGCCTTACTCCGACGACGAAGCCAGTGCCGAGGGTTATGGGCTGACGCCGATCGGCGGTGGCACCAATGGCGAGCGCGTGTTTTTCGGTCTGGTCGGCAGCACGCTATCACCCAACGCCGACACCGATAACGACGGCGACGGCGACGGGCATTTGCCGGGCAAGACCCTGGCCATCCCGTTATTCGATCCATCACGCGAAACGTTTCTCGAATACGACATCGCCAAGCTGCTGTATGAGCTGGACCAGCCGTCCAAGCCGCGCGTCGGCCTGATAAGCAGCTTGCCGGTGCAAGGCAACCCGGTGATTGGCGAAGAGCCGTGGACGGCGATGCGTCAGCTGGGCCAGTTGTTCGATATCAAGACACTCGATCCGGCCAAACTGAAAAGCGTCGACAGCGACATCCAGGCGCTGCTGGTGGTCCATCCCAAGCATTTGTCCGCGGATACGCTCTATGCGATCGACCAGTACGTGCTGCGCGGCGGTCATCTGGTGGTGTTTGTCGATCCGCTGGCGGAGATGGACAACGCGCCGTTCGTAAACAGCAGCGGGGCGACGGACGACCACGATTCCGATTTGCCGAAGCTGTTTGCGGCGTGGGGCGTGCAATACGACCCGCAAAAGGTCGTGCTTGATCGCTCGCGGGCGTTGCGCATCGAGCTGGCCGACAGCAGTTCCATGAGCCATCCGGCCATGTTGGGCCTGGGCCAGCAGGAGCTCAATCGTGACGATGTGATCACGGCCAGCCTGCAGCGGGTCAACGTATCGAGTAGCGGCTTTTTTGACCTGTCGCCGGGCACCTCGTCGCGACTGTTGCCGTTGATGCAGACCTCGACGGACGCCCAGGTCGTGTCGAGCCAGCGCGTGCGCGAGTCGATCAGCAATCCCGCCAACCTGCTGGACAACTACAAGCCGGACAATGCCCACTATGTCATCGCGGCGCGTCTGCGTGGACAATTCTCAACGGCCTTCCCGGAGCGTGCGGGCGAGGCGGGCCATCTGGCGAAGTCCGGCGACGCGGCCGAGGTGATCCTGGTTGGCGATACCGACCTGCTCAGCGATCGCCTGTGGGTGTCTTATACGCAAAGCCTGTTGGGTCAGCCGCAGCTCAGTGCGCTGGCCAACAACGGGGATTTCATCACCAACATCGCCGACAATCTCAGTGGTTCCTCGGCCCTGCTCTCCATCCACGGGCGGGTCAGCTCCCAACGTCCCTTTACCCGGGTGTTGGCGTTGCAGAGCGTGGCCGACCAGAAGTTCCTGGCCAAGAAGCAGGAGTTGCAGCGCGAGCTGGCGGCGACGCGCAGCCACCTCAGCGAACTGCAGCCCGCCAAGGCGGCGCGTAACGATGGAGTCAGCGCGGAGCAGCGCGGCGAGATCGAGCAGTTCCTGCAGCGCCAGCTGGAAATCAACAAGGAATTGCGCAGCGTGCAACACCAGTTCAACGCGGAGATCGATGCGCTCGGACTGCGCCTGAAGTTCATCAATATCGTGCTGGTGCCAGCCTTGGTGGCCCTGGTTGGACTGCTGTACGGCTGGCGCCGTTCGATGCGTAGCCGGCGCCGGGTATGAGCAGGGTGCAGGATGTTGGGCGGCAACGTGTCGCAGTGCAGCCAGCAAGGGACGATGGCTGCAAGGAACTATGCTGTGCCTGCGCCGGTGAGTCGGCCCGGATCTGATCAATGATGGCAAGCGTGCTCAAGTGGATCGTGCCCTGGGAGTTTTCCTGGGTCTTCCTGCTGATCTTCGTGACCTGCGGCGTGCTCTATGTGCGCGGCGCACGCCGACTGCCGGTGAGCATCGGTCGCCAATTGCCGTTCTGGATCGGCATGGCGATGATCTACGTGTCGCTGCATACCTATCTGGATTATTTCTTCGAGCATGAGTTTTTCATGCATCGCATCCAGCAGGTGCTGCTGCATCACCTGGCGCCACTGCTGATCATTGCTTCCTATCCGGGCTCCGTGTTGCGCAAGGGGTTGCCGTTGGGCTGGCGGGTGCGCCTGCTGCGACCGGCGATGCGCTCCTGGCCGTGGCGCCTGTTCAGTGCCGTGTTGCTGAATCCGGTGGTGGCGACGATCCTGTTCGTGGCCTTCATCCTGATCTGGCTGGTGCCGTCGATGCAGACGCTGGCAATGCTGGACTGGCGTATCTATCGCTTCATGAACTGGTCGATGCTGGTCAGTGGCTTCAGCTATTGGTGGCTGGTGCTCGACCATCGTCCACGGCCGCCGGGCCGCATGACGCCGGGCATGCGCGTGCTATCCCCGGGCATCACCATGACGCCGCAGATTCTCGCGGGCGCCATTGTCACGTTTTCCAAGACCGACCTTTATCCCATCTTCGAGATCTGTGGCCGCGCTTTTACCTTCGACGTGCTCACGGCGCAGTTGGTGGGTGGCGTGATCATGTGGGTGCCCGCCGCGATCATTGAGTCGATCGGCGGCCTATTGGCCATGCGTCAGTGGCTACGCCTGTCGCGCAGCGGGCGCATTCGTCGCAAACCTCGACCGGTGCGGCGTGGTGTGCGGACGGCTCCGGTGTCGCTCACCCAGGACTAGCTGCTGTTGTTGTAGGAGAGGGTTGCCTACATCGGATGACGCTTAGTGGGCGTGATCCGCGCTAGCGTCGACGTCCGTGGCATTGGCTGGACGCGCAAGAAAATCAGCATCCAGTTTGCTGCCATCGCCAAAGATCAGGGTCAGCTTTACCTGGTCGCCTGGCTTCACCGTGGCGGCGGCCTTCATCAGCATCAGGTGGTAACCGCCGGGCGACAACTGCGCCTTGCCGTGGGCAGGGATGACGAGGTTATCCACCGAGGTCATGCGCCCCATGCCACCTTCCGTCGTGCTTTTGTGCAGCATGACGCTTGCATAGGTTGCGCTGCTTGCGCCGTGCAGGCTGGCGGGCTGGTCGCCCGTATTCTCCAGCGTGACGTAAGCGCCGGCGGGCAGGTCGCCGGGAAGTACGCGAAGCCACGGCTGACTAGCGCGGATGTGCTCCGCTTCGGTGGCATGGGCACCGCCGGCCAGCAGCATGCCGGCTATGAGCAAGGACAAGGCGCGCGCACCGCGCGGGCGACGCATCATGAGGATGCTCCCGGGCTCAGCAGCAGGTGCAGGTCATGCACAAGGTCGTCCTGAGGGTTGCCCGGAGTCGCCAGCAGACGCGCCTTGCCGTCGCGGTCGAACACGTAGATGGCCGAACTGTGGCTGACTTCATACTGCCCGTCGCCTTTGTCGGGTTCACGGGTGAACGCCGAGCGGTAGCGCTTGCTCAGGGCTTCGATCTCGCGTGGTGCACCGGACAGGCCGACGGCTCGAGGATCGAATGCATTGACATAGGCGTGCATGACTTCAGGCGTATCGCGCGCCGGGTCGACGCTGACGAACAGGATGCGCGCGCCGTCGGCAAGCGGACCGAGTCGCTGCATCACGACGTGCAACTGGGCCAGCGTCAACGGGCAGACATCCGGGCAGTGCGTGTAGCCGAAATACAGGACGACGACCTTGCCGCGATAGTCCTGGCCGCTGACGGGCTTGCCGTGATCGTCGACCAGCGAGAAGTCGAGGTCAGGCATGTGACCGGTGACATTGGTGAGCCGCCACGGCACTGACTCTTCGCGGTTGCAGCCAGCCAGCAGCAAGCATCCAAGGATCATCGCCAGCAGCCACACGATGCGGTTGGCGCGGCGAAGCTTCATGCGAGAATCGATGCGAATCATCCCGTCAGCATACGATACCGGCCGCCTCGACGGCGTCCGCTATCCCAAGGAACCGCATACCATGCGACAAACTGTCTCTGTCACCGGCGTGCTGATAGGCCTGGCGGGCGCCAGCGCCGTGTTGCTGGGCGCATTCGGGGCACACGCGCTGCGCGGCGTGCTCGATGCGCGTGGCAGCGAGCTATGGCACACGGCGGTGAGTTATCACTTCTGGCATGCGCTTGCGTTGGCTTTGACCGGGGTCGTCGCGCAGGGCCGGGCGCGACGGGTGGCGATCGTCGCGTTCTTGCTGGGCATCGTAGTTTTCTGCGGCAGCCTTTATGTGCTTGCTCTTGACGCGCCGCGCTGGGTCGGCGCGATCACGCCCTTGGGTGGCGTGGCCTTTATGGTCGGATGGATGGCGCTGGGCACGGCACTTGGCTCGATCGCCCAGCGCGACGCCCGCTGAGCTTGGTCAGGCTCGATCCACGCGCGCGGCATAGCAGCCGGGGCGTGCCATATGGATATGCAGATAGGCGACGTTGTCATTCTCGAAGAGGCGCTGGATCAGTGACTCCAACGCGGTTCCTTCGGCCACATCCGCATCGCGCAACATGCCGTGCTCATCGAAGCCACGCACGGAAAGCAGGCGCCGGCGCAGCTGATCGGGCACCAGGTCGACTTCGTCGTACTGCTGCTCGCCTTCGCGGATATAGATCGCATAGCGGGAGCGGAACGGCGAATTCGCCGATTGGTGCTCGTAGTTGAGCAGGATCAGCGCTTGACCGGGTTCGGCGTCGGTGAGGCTGATGCGGCAGGGGTAGCCATGCGCGCTATCGGCGACCACGTGCATGGCAAGGCGCTCGGCCAGCGCCTCATCGGGCAGTGAGAAAAGGTCGGCGAACGGTTCGGCAGGCAGGCCGGTAATGCGGAAGCTCATGGCAGCGCTCCAAAGCGAGGAGCGATGAGCTTGCCGCTCGTTCAAATGAGCCGCTATCCGCTTCTTGCGCGTTTCCCGACAGGAAGCGGGCGCCAAAGCGAGGTGAATGACCTTCGCGCCCCTGGATTCAGTCGACGCGGAAGATTTCGAGGCCTTCACACTCCGGGCAGCGATAACTCTGCAGTTCCGTATTCTCCGATTCGGCATGCTTTTCCGCTTCGGGCGGCAGCACGGGATGCGGTTGCATTTCCACTTCTTGGCCAGCCTGGATACAGGCTTCGCACAGGACCGGGCCATCGGGCAATGAGCGATAGTCGTTCGCCATGGGGTTCTCCGCGGGATGCGTCGCAACCTGGGACAGGTCGCGTGGCGTCAGGCGTAACACTAGCGCGGATGCCGTGCAGGGTATGTCGATACCAGAACGACACTAGGGCCCTCGACGAGACCGGTGATCAGTCCCTTTCGTCGTCGACTACCGGCGCTACCGCATCGCGTTGCAACCGCCCGTTTTTTCTCAGCGCTTCGCGCAAGACGAACTCGATCTGCGCATTGACGCTGCGCAGATCGTCGTCGGCCCAGCGCTGCATGGCTTCCAGCACGGCAGCGCTGATGCGTAGCGGATAGGCTTTTTTTTCAGCCGCCATAGAGCGTGCCGGCATTCACCACCGGTTGCGTGGAGCGGTCGCCGCACAACACCACCAGCAGGTTGCTGACCACGGCCGCCTTGCGTTCTTCGTCCAGTTCGACCACACCCTGCTGACGCAGGCGCTCAAGCGCCATGGCGACCATGCCGACGGCGCCTTCGACGATGCGCTCGCGTGCGGCGACAATGGCGTTGGCCTGCTGGCGCTGCAGCATGGCCTGGGCGATTTCCTGGGCGTAGGCGAGGTGGCTGATGCGCGCTTCGATGACCTGCACGCCTGCTTTCTCCAAGCGTGCCTGGATCTCGTCGCGC
>DASXND010000308.1:0-3924 GCA_036495265.1 Dyella sp. | reverse complement strand
GGCACCGGCGGCTCCAATCCGCTTACCTGCAAGGCCGAGGGCGACAACGGCGACGACCAGGACGATCTCGAATTTCATCCGGACCGGCTGCGCGCGGAAACCGCGCAGTGCCTCAAGCAACTCGATGGCCGGGCCGATCCGCGCTTCTACACCACCACCATTGCCGCGCAGGATCTGGAAGACGTGCGCCAGGCGCTCGGTGCGCCCAGCTTCGACCTGGTCGGCGTTTCCTACGGCACGCGCATGGCGCAGCAATACGCCATGCGCCATCCCGAGGCCGTACGCAGCCTGGTGCTCGATGGCGTGGTGCCGAACGAGCTGGTGCTGGGCCAGGACTTCGCGCCGAACCTGGACGACGCGTTGAAGGCACAGTTCGCGCATTGCACCGCGGACGACGCTTGCCATAAACGTTTTGGCGATCCGTACCAGACGCTTTATCAGCTGCGTGATGCCTTGCGTGCCAATCCGCACAAGGTGAGCTTCCGCGACCCGCAGACTTACCAGAGCGTGCAGCGCGTGCTGAGTGAGTATTCGCTGGCCAGCGTGGTGCGCATGTTTGCCTACTCGCCACTCACGGCAGCGCTGTTGCCCTTGTCGATCGACGCCGCGGCGCATGGCGATGTCGGACCGCTGCTAGGGCAGGCGAAGTTGTTGAGCGGCGATCTGTCGGACACCATGAATGGCGGCATGCAGTCGTCGGTGATCTGCAGCGAGGACGCCGACCTGCTGACCATGCGGCCGCAGGATGCCCACACGATACTCGGCACGCGCATGGTCGAGACGCTGCAGGCCGTGTGCTCGGTATGGCCCAGGGGCGCGCGTCCGGCCGATTTCCATCAGCCGTTGAAGACCGACAAGCCCGTGCTGCTGCTGTCGGGCGAATACGACCCGGTCACGCCGCCACGCTATGGCGATGCGGTGGCCAGCAACCTGCCGCAATCGCGTCATCTCGTACTCAAGGGGCAGGGTCACAACGTGATCAATGCCGGCTGCGCACCGCAGATCGTCAAGCACTTCATCGAGGGGCTCAGTCCCAAAACACTGGATGTGAAGTGTCTCGAACGACTGCGCGCCACGCCGATGTTCATCGACTTCAACGGAGCTGCGCCATGATCGAGGTAAGGGACCTGCACAAGGCGTTCGGTGCGGTGAAGGCGGTGGACGGCGTCAGCTTTACGGCGCGCGACGGCGAGATCACCGGACTGCTCGGACCCAATGGCGCCGGCAAGACCACCACGTTGCGCATGCTCTACACGTTGATGAAGCCCGATCGTGGCCAGGTCATCGTCGATGGCATCGATGCCGCCGAGGATGCGCTCGCCGTGCGCCGCGCACTGGGTGTCCTGCCCGATGCGCGCGGCCTGTACAAGCGCCTTACCGCAAGCGAGAACATCGACTACTTTGCCAGGCTGCACGGCCTGCCGGATGCGCTACTGGCGAGCCGGCGCGACGCGCTGATCCACGCGCTGGAGATGGAAGACTTCGCCCACCGTCGCACGGAAGGATTCTCGCAGGGCCAGCGCGTGAAGACGGCGATTGCGCGTGCGCTGATCCACGACCCGCGCAACGTGATCCTCGACGAACCTACCAACGGCCTCGACGTGATGGCCACGCGTGCGCTGCGGAAATTCATGCAGCGGCTCAAGGCCGAAGGTCGTTGCGTCCTGTTTTCCAGCCACATCATGCAGGAGGTGGCGGCCTTGTGCGATCGCATCGTGGTAATCGCGCACGGCCGCGTGGTGGCCGACGAATCGCCCGCCGCGTTGCGCGAACAGACCGGCGAGGCCAATCTGGAGGATGCCTTCGTGAAGATTATCGGTAGCGATGAGGGGCTCGCCGCATGAGGGCCGTGACCGCGAAGATCGAACGAAGCCGCGCGTTTGTCACCGTGTTCCTGAAAGAGGTGAAGGAAAACCTGCGCGATCGCCGTACGCTCGTCAGCGCCTTTCTCACCGGTCCCTTGCTGGGGCCGATCATGCTGGTGATGCTGCTCAACATCACGCTCAACCGGGAATTCAACAAGGCCGAACAACCGTTGCCGGTGCCGGTGATCGGCGCCAACTACGCACCCAACCTGATCGCCGCGCTGAAGGCCGGAGGCATCGTGCCCACCGCCGCTATCGGCAATCCCGAAGTGGCCGTGCACAAGCAGGATGCGGATGTGGTGCTGCGCATTTCGCCCGATTTCGTCACGTCCTGGCGCAAGGGCGAGCCGGTGCAGGTGGAGGTGATCTACGACTCTTCGCAGCGCGACGCCAACACCGCCGTCGAGCGGGTCAGCCAGTTGGTGGAGAGTTACGCGCGCCAGCAGGGTGCGATGCGGCTGGTCGCCCGTGGCCTCGCGCCAAGCACGGCGTGGCCGGTGGTGGCAGCCAGGCGTGACCAGGCCACGGCGCAGGCGCGCGCGGCGTTGATGTTCTCGATCCTGCCGTATTTCTTCGTGCTCACCGTCTTCATGGGCGGCATGTACCTGGCCATCGATCTCACCGCGGGCGAACGCGAGCGCCAGTCACTGGAACCCTTGTTCGCCAATCCGGTATCGCGCTGGAAGATTCTTGCCGGCAAGCTGGCCGCCATTTGCGTGTTCTCGGTAGCGAGCCTGCTGATCAGCCTGGTCGCGTTTGGGGTGGTGGGGCGTTTCCTCCCCACCGAGAAACTGGGCATGGAACTCGACCTCGGCCTGCATTTCAGCGGACACGTGCTGCTGCTGATGCTGCCGCTGATCGTGTTGCTGGCCGCGCTGCAATCGATGGTGGCCGCCTTCGCCAAGAGCTATCGCGAAGCACAGACGTATCTGTCGTTGCTGATGTTCGTGCCGGTGCTTCCGAGCATCCTGCTGTCGACCATGCCGATCAAGGCGCAGGCCTGGATGTACGCCGTGCCCCTGCTCGGCCAGCACCTCGGCATCATGCAGCTGTTGCGCGGCGATGGCATCGACATGCAGCAAATGGCGCTGTGCCTCACCGGCAGCCTGGTGGCTGCCGTGCTTGGCGTGCTGGTGACGGCGCATCTTTATCAGTCGGAGCGGCTGGCGATTTCCAGCTAAGCCACACTTCTTCCTCTCCCCTTTGGGGAGAGGATCGAGGTTAGGGTCGGGTGCTCGCGATGGAGCCGCAAAAAAGCCCGCTCTAACAAAACGCACCGCAAGCCCGATCCCTCACCCCAACCCTCTCCCCGAAGGGGAGAGGGAGTGGAGCTCTCGCGCTACGATGTCGCTTTCCTCACACCGAGTAAGCCCATGCGCCGCCATCTCCTTGCCCTGAGCCTCGTTGCCGCCCTGGCTGGCTGCAACTCGTCCCATGACAACGCGCCAGCGGCGCAATCCCCCGCTCCTGCATCCACCGCCCCAGCGACGCCTCCGCCGCCCTCGACCGACGCCGAGAACGCACAGCAGCGCATGGCCGCCTATGCGCCGGTCAAGCTCACCGCCGACCTCTCCGGCTTCAACGACAAGCAGAAGCAGATGATCGCGCTGCTGATCGAGGCGGCCGATGTCACCAATGACATCTACTGGCAGCAGTCCTGGGGTGACAAGGCCGCGCTCATGCAGCGCATTCCGGACGACGTTACGCGTCGCTTCGCCGAGATCAACTACGGACCGTGGGACCGTCTCGACAACGACCAGCCCTTCGTTGCCGGCGTCGGTCCGCGTCCGCCTGGTGCGCAGTTCTATCCGGCCGACATGACCAAGGACGAATTCGAGAAGGCCGACCTCAAGGACAAGGCCGGCCTCTACAACGTGCTGCGTCGCGATGCCCAGGGCAAGCTCGTGACCGTGCCGTATCACGAAGCCTACAAGGCGGATCTTGAGCGTGCCGCCGGCCTGTTGCGCCAGGCCGCGGCGCTTTCCGACGACAAGGAATTCGCCGGCTATCTCAAACAGCGTGCGGACGCCTTGCTCAGCGACGACTACCGCCCCAGCGA
>DASXND010000307.1:0-5314 GCA_036495265.1 Dyella sp. | reverse complement strand
TTCTACACCCTGGTGGCACCGGCTTCCGCCGACGTGGTCCCCTCCAGTGCAGCCACCGCCGGCGCGTTCCAGTTCGACATCCTGCCGGTGTCGGTGCCGGCCCAGGTCGACCAGCCGCCGTTGGTGGTGCGCCAGGGCGACCAGGGTGTCGCGGTGCTGCAGGGCGAGCGCTGGATCGCGCCGCTGGGCGACGAGGTGCGTGCCGCGTTGTCGGCCGACCTCGCGCGCGACTTCCACGCGCAGGATGTGAGCGGCCTGCCGGCGGGCAACAAGCCGGTGGTGCGGATCAAGCTGGACGTGCGCCGGTTCGATTCGATGCCGGGGAACTATGCCTTGATCGACGCCGCCTGGAGCGTGCGTCCGGGCAAGGGTGGCGATGCGTTGGCCTGCGCCAGCCGCATCAACGAGCCGGTAGGCAGTGGGTTTGACGCCCTGGTGCAGGGCCATCAGCGGGCCATTGCCCGTTTGGCCGGTCAGATTGGCGCCGCCGCGGGGGCGCTGGCGGCTGGAAACAAGCCGGTTTGCCCGCCCGGCTGAGGCCGCATTCTGCTAGTCTGCCGCGTTCCCCCGCAGTGATCGGCCAGGGCCGGTCCTGCCAGCAAAGCACACGGCGCCGGAAACATGCAGGACATTCAAGATCAGGGTTCCCACGATCAGGGCAGCGAACAGGGTGGCGAGGCCGGCTATCGGCCGCAGGCGGTGGAAACCGCCGCGCAGCTTTATTGGCGCGAACAGCGCGCCTACGAGGTAAAGGAAGACGCCTCGCGCCCCAAGTTCTATTGCCTCTCCATGCTGCCGTACCCCTCGGGTGCGCTGCACATGGGGCATGTGCGCAACTACACGATCGGCGACGTGATCAGCCGCTACCAGCGCATGAATGGCAAGAACGTGCTGCAGCCGATGGGCTGGGACGCGTTCGGCCTGCCCGCCGAAAACGCCGCGATCAAGAACAAGACCGCGCCGGCCAAGTGGACCTATCAGAACATCGAACACATGCGCGAGCAGCTGCAGCGCATGGGCTTTGCCTATGACTGGACCCGCGAGTTCGCCACCTGCCGTCCGGACTACTACCGCTGGGAACAGTTGATGTTCACCCGGCTGATGAAAAAGGGCATGGCCTACCGCAAGAACGCGGTGGTGAACTGGGACCCGGTCGACCAGACCGTGCTGGCCAACGAGCAGGTGGTCGATGGTCGCGGCTGGCGCTCCGGCGCGCTGGTGGAAAAGCGCGAGATCCCGCAGTGGTTCCTCAAGATCACCGATTACGCGCAGGAATTGCTGGACGGTCTGGACACGCTGCCGGGTTGGCCTGATGCCGTAAAGACCATGCAGCGCAACTGGATCGGCCGCAGCGAAGGCCTGGAAATCCACTTCGAGCTGGAAGACGAAGCCGAGCCGCTGACCGTGTTCACCACGCGTCCGGACACCTTGCTGGGCGTCACCTTCGTGTCCATCGCGGGCGAGCATCCGCTGGCGCTTAAGGCGGCGGCGAGCAACGAAAAGCTGGCGGCCTTCCTGGAAGAACTCAAGCACGGCGGTGTGTCCGAAGCCGAGCTGGAGACGCAGGAAAAGCGCGGCATGGACACCGGCCTGTGCGCCATCCATCCGATCAGTGGCGAAAAAATTCCGGTGTGGGTGGCCAACTTCGTGCTCATGGGCTACGGCACCGGCGCGGTGATGGCCGTGCCCGGCCACGACCAGCGCGACTGGGAGTTCGCCCAGAAATACAGCTTGCCGATCAAGATGGTGGTAGTGGACCGCGCCGTGCTCGATGCCGTGGCGGCGATCCAGCATGACTTGTCCAAGGGCGTGGGCGCCGATCCCGTGCGCGCAGCCTTGGACGGCGGCAATGTCGACGCGTATGAAACCTCGGCGGCCGTGCAGCTGATCGGCGATTTCGAGACCAGCGTCCAGCAGGACAGCGCGTTTACCGAGCGCGGCTACCTGGTGAATTCAGGTGAGTTCGACGGCATGGATTACGGCCAGGCTTTCGACGCCATGGCTGCCCGCTTCGAGCACGAAGGCAAGGGCCTGCGCCGCGTCAACTGGCGCCTGCGCGACTGGGGCGTGAGTCGCCAGCGTTACTGGGGTTGCCCGATCCCCGTCATCTATTGCGCCAAGTGCGACGCGGTGCCAGTACCGGAAGACCAGCTGCCGGTGGTGTTGCCCGAAAACGTGGCGTTCTCCGGCGTGCAGTCGCCGATCAAGGCCGACCCCGAGTGGCGCAAGACCACCTGCCCGCAGTGCGGTGGCCCGGCCGAACGCGAAACCGACACCTTCGACACCTTCATGGAGTCGAGTTGGTACTACGCGCGCTACACCAGCCCGGGTGCCAACGATCAGGTCGACGCGCGCGCCAACTACTGGCTGCCGGTCGACCAGTACATCGGCGGCATCGAGCACGCGATCCTGCATCTGCTGTACTTCCGCTTCTATCACAAGCTCATGCGCGACGCCGGCTTGGTGAAGGCCGACGAACCGGCCACCAACCTGCTGTGCCAGGGCATGGTGATTGCCGAGACGTTTTATCGCGACAACGAGGACGGCTCGAAGGACTGGATCAACCCTGCCGATGTCGAGATCCAGCGCGACGAGAAGGCGCGCGTGATCGGTGCGGTGCTGAAGAGCGATGGCCAGCCGGTGAAGATCGGCGGCACCGAGAAGATGTCCAAGTCCAAGAACAACGGCATCGACCCGCAGGCGATGGTGGACAAGTTTGGCGCCGATACCGTGCGCCTGTTCTCCATGTTCGCGGCGCCGCCGGAGCAGTCGCTGGAGTGGAGCGAGGCCGGTGTCGAAGGCATGGCGCGCTTCCTGCGCCGCTTCTGGCGCGAAGTGACCACGCACGTTTCGATGCCCGATCATCCGGTGGTCGATCCGGCTCGCCTCGATGCCGGTCAGAAAACCCTGCGCCGCCAACTGCACGAAACCATCCATAAAGTCACCGACGACCTGGGTCGCCGCCACTCTTTCAACACCGCCATCGCCGCGCTGATGGAGCTGCTCAACGCGCTGAACAAGTTCAGCGACCAGAGCGAGCAGGGCCGCGCCGTGCGCCACGAGGCACTGGAAGCGATGGTGCTGCTGCTCAACCCGGTGGTGCCGCACTTCAGCCATAGCTTGTGGCAGGTACTGGGGCATGCCGAGTCGGTGTTGGAAGACCAGCCCTGGCCATTGGCCGACAGCGCCGCCCTGGTACGCGACTCGCTTACCCTGGCCGTGCAGGTCAACGGCAAATTGCGCGGTACCATCGAGATCGCTGCCCATGCATCGAAGGAAGAGGCCGAGGCACTGGCCCGTGCACACCCCCAGGTAGTCGCCTTCCTGGAAGGTCTGACTATTCGCAAAGTGATCGTGGTTCCCGGCAAGATCGTCAACATCGTCGCAGGATGAAAACGTCCCAATGAGATCAGTGACCCGTCTGTTCAAAGCTTCGCTGCTGTTGATGTTCACCGTTTTATTGGCGGCGTGCGGGTTTCACCTGCGCGAGAGCGCGGCACTGCCGCCATCCATGCAGCGTGTTCACTTGAACGTCGCCAGTGGTGGCAATCTGCGCTTGAATCTGACGCGCGCACTGGAAGGCTCAGGCGTGACCGTGGAGGACAAGCCGGGTACCGGCATCGCCGACTTGAATGTACCGGTGGCGTCATTCAGCACCGATACGTTGACGGTCAGCGGCCTCGCGCGCGTTACCGAATACACCGTGCGCTATCACGTCGAGTTTGAAGTGCACGACGGTACCGGCCAGCCGCTGGTACCGCGCCAGCGCATCGATATGCAGCGCGAATTCAGCTACGACGCAACCAATACCATCGGTACCACGGCCCAGGTCCAGGCGATCCAGGACAGCCTCAACGACGACATGGTGCAGGCGATCCTGTTCCGGCTGCAGGCCGCCACCAAGCATCCGGGTCAGGTCGCTGCCGATGCGGCCGCGCCGGCGTCGGCGTCCAGTACCAACTAAGCGAGCCTGCCTAAGATGCCGCTCAATGCCGCTCAATGGCACAAGTCGCTGGCGGCGGACAGTCTGCGTCCGGTCTATCTGCTGGCCGGTGAGGAATTGCTGGTACTGGAAGCGGCAGACGCGCTGCGCGCCCAGGCGCGCAAGCTCGGCTATACCGAGCGCGAAGTGCTGGATGTCGGCAATCATTTCGACTGGGACGACCTGGCACGTGCGGCGGCGGGGATGTCGCTGTTCGCCTCGCGGCGTCTGCTGGATCTACGCCTGCCCACCGGGCGTCCCGGCACTGAGGGCGCCAAGGCCATCAACGCGTTCTGCGCCGATCCGCCGCCTGACGTCACCCTGTTGATCACGGCGACCGATTGGAGCAACAAGCACGAAGGTGCTTGGACCAAGAACCTGGACGCTGCGGGCGCCCTGGTCGTGTTCAATGCACCGCGCCCGAACGAATGGGGCTCCTGGATTGGCGCGCGGCTGGCGTCGCGCGGTCTTTCCGCCACGCCGGATGCGGCAGCGCTGCTGGCGGAACGCGTGGAAGGCAACCTGCTTGCCGCCGCGCAGGAGATCGACAAGCTGGTCGTGCTGCATGGCCAGGGCAAGATCGATGCGCAGGAAATGGAAAACCTTGTCGCCGACAGCGCGCGCTACGACGCCTTCAAACTTACCGACGCGGCCTTTGCAGGTGAAGGTGGTCGCGCGTTGCGTATCCTCGCCGGCCTGCATGCCGAGGGCGACGAGCTGATCGCCTTGATGGGTTGGCTGGTGAATCAGCTGCAGCTTGCCCTGCGCCTGGCGAACGCGCACGACTTTGCGGCGCAGGTCCGTGCCGAGCGCCTGTGGCCGGCGCGCGAACAGTTGTTTCGCAAGGCGCTGCGCCGCGCACCAAGAGAACATTGGCTGCAATGCCTGGCCCGCGCCGCACGCATCGACCGCATGGCCAAGGGACGCGAGCAGGGCAATCCGTGGCTGGAAGCCGAACGCCTCATTGCCGCCATCGCCGAGCCACGCGCGGCGCGGGCGTTGGAATGAAGCGTCCATTAGCCATCTTCGGTGGCACCTTCGACCCCGTGCACCTCGGGCACCTCAGCGTGGCGTGGGAAGCCGCCGAATTGCTCGAGGCCGACGTGCAGCTGATGCCGGCCAGCGTGCCACCCCATCGCCCTGCACCCATCGCCAACGCGCCGCAACGCGCGGCGATGTTGCGAGCCGCGTTGCAGGAGCAGTCGCGCCTTACGCTGGACACGCGCGAGCTGGAACGCAGCGGCCCGTCCTACACCATCGACACGCTGATGGAATTGCGTGCGGAACAAGGCGATCGTCCGCTGGTATTGCTGATGGGCGCCGATGCGTTCA
>DASXND010000306.1:0-4895 GCA_036495265.1 Dyella sp. | reverse complement strand
AGCCCCTGATTCCTTCTCGCGATCTCCGACCACCAGCAGGTAAGGGACTTTTTGCATCGTATGTTCGCGGATTTTATAGCCGACCTTCTCATTGCGCAAATCGGCCTGTACGCGGAAACCTTTATCGACAAGGGTTTGCGTTACCTCGCGGACATAGTCGGCCTGGGCATCCGTGATGCTGAACACCGCCGCCTGCACTGGCGCCAACCAGGTCGGCAGCAGGCCAGCGTAATGCTCGATCAGGATGCCGATAAAGCGCTCCATCGAGCCGACGATGGCACGATGCAGCATCACCGGGTGACGACGCTGTGAATTCTCGTCGACGTACTCGGCACCCAGTCGCTCGGGCATCATGAAGTCCACCTGCATGGTCCCGACCTGCCAGGCCCGGCCAATGGAGTCCTTCATGTGGTACTCGATCTTGGGGCCGTAGAAGGCACCCTCACCCGGCAACTCCTCCCAGCTTACTCCTGCCGAAGCCAGTGCGGCACGCAATGCGTTTTCGGCGCGATCCCACACGTCGTCGCTGCCAATGCGCTTATCGGGGCGCAAGGCGATCTTGAGCGCGATGTCCTCGAAGCCGAAGTCGCCATAGACCTTCATGGCCTGCTGATGGAAGGCCGTCACTTCCGGCTCGATCTGCGCTGCCGTGCAGAAGATATGGCCATCGTCCTGGGTGAAGGCGCGCACGCGCATGATGCCGTGCAGCGCGCCCGACGGCTCGTTGCG
Source organism: Dyella sp. (assembly GCA_036495265.1). Lineage (GTDB taxonomy): Bacteria > Pseudomonadota > Gammaproteobacteria > Xanthomonadales > Rhodanobacteraceae > Dyella. The sequence goes on along the minus strand of DASXND010000306.1, from coordinate 4,166 downwards.
ATGGCAGGCGCCGAACTCGCCGTAACGAATCGGCAGCTCGCGGTAGCTGTGCAGGTCGGTGTTGAAGATCTGCACGTGGCCCGGGCAATTCATCGGCTTCAGCGCGTATGTGTGCTTCTCCGACTCGGTGAAGAACATGTTCTCCTGGTAGTTGTCCCAGTGACCGGACTTTTTCCACAGCGACACGTCCAGCACCTGCGGGCAACGCACTTCCTGATAGCCGCTCTGGCGATACACGCGGCGCATGTACTGCTCCACCTGCTGCCAGATGGCCCAACCGTTGGGGTGCCAGAACACCATGCCCGGACCCTCTTCCTGCTGATGAAACAGGTCGAGCGCCTTGCCGATCTTGCGATGGTCGCGCTTCTCGGCCTCTTCCAACTGATGCAGGTGGGCCTTGAGGTCCTTGTCGTTGAGCCAGGCCGTACCGTAGATGCGCGTGAGCATCGCGTTGTTGGAATCGCCGCGCCAATAGGCACCGGCCACCTTCATCAGCTTGAACGCACGCAGCTTGCCGGTATTGGGCACATGCGGGCCACGGCACAGGTCGGTGAACTCGCCCTGGGTGTAGAGCGAGAGCTCCTCATTGGCCGGAATGCTTTCGATGATCTCAGCCTTGTATTCCTCGCCGAGGCCGCGGAAGTAGGTCACCGCGTCATCGCGCGACTTCACGCTGCGCGTCACCGGCAGGCCTTCCTTGACGATCTTTTCCATCTCCGCCTCGATCTTCACCAGATCGTCGGGCGTAAACGGGCGCTCATAGGCGAAGTCGTAGAAGAATCCATTGTCGATCACCGGGCCGATGGTGACCTGCGCGCCGGGATACAAGCGCTGCACGGCCTGCGCCAGCAGATGCGCCGTGGAGTGGCGCAAGATCTCCAGCGCCTCCGGGCTCTTCTCGGTGACGATCTCGAGGCTGGCGTTGTGGTCGATGGGGAAACTGGCATCGACCAGCTTGCCATCGACCTTGCCGGCCAGCGTGGCCTTGGCCAGGCCGGCACCGATGGACGCAGCGACATCCTGCACCGTCACCGGGTGTTCAAAAGGGCGTTTGCTGCCGTCGGGTAGCGTGATCTCAATCATGTCAGTACCTGATACGCACGCCCACAAAGCGTGCTCTTAGTGACACGCGTACATGCGAAGCGTGCTTTTTGTGAATAGTCCAGCCAAGGATGGCCGGTCTTTACTTTGCTCGCCCGGTTGGCGGCCATGAATAAAACCCAAAAATAAAGGGCGCCGCGCGCCCTTCCTGAGTACAAGGCGTGGCGTGGTCAGCGTTGGAAGTTCGTAGTTGCCATGTCGCACACTCGGCCGGCGTGATGAGCGCGGGCCACCTTGTCTCTGTGGGTTGCTGATAGAACGCTAGTTTAGCCCACTATGCGCTGTCAATTCAGTAGGGCCCCGCAAGCCGCGGCGATAGAATGCGCCGATCATTCCGAAGGGTATTCGGATGCGCATCCTCGTCACCGGCACGGCCGGATTCATTGGCGCCGCCCTGGCTGGGCGCCGGCTGGCACGCGGCGACGAGGTCGATGGCATCGACAACCACAACGATTACTACGATCCGACGCTGAAAGAGGCGCGTCTCACGCGCTTTGCCCAGCACCCGAATGAAACCCCATCGGCGCGCCGACCTGGCGGACGCGGATGCCATGAACGACGCCTTTGCGGCCTTTCGCCCGCAGCGCGTGGTGAACCTCGCCGCCCAGGCTGGCGTGCGCTATTCGCTTAAAAACCCCCAGGCCTAGGTGCAGAGCAACCTGGTGGGCTTCGTGAACATCCTGGAGGCCTGCCGCCACGGCAAGATCGAGCATCTGGTGTATGCCTCGTCCAGCTCGGTCTACGGCGCCAATCTCAAGCTGCCCTACGTAGCCGTAACCCCCTGATCGCGCACAGGGCGCGCTCCTACAGTACGGGCGCGTTGTCCTGCAGACGTTTCGGATGACGCTAAGGAGGCGGCGAGCCCCTCAAAACGGCTTGGCAATCACCAGGAAAATCACGCCTAGCAGCAGGAATACCGGCAGTTCGTTCATGACGCGTAGCGTCTTGGACGACGGCAGCGCACCGCCCTGCTCACTGCGCTTGAGCAGGCGGCCGGTCCAGATGAAATAGCCCAGCAGCAGAACAATCAGGCCCAGCTTGGCATCGATCCAGTGCAGCGATGCCGTTACGTTCGGCAGCACGCCTGGAAACACTCGCCAACCCAGCCAAAGGGTCAGGCCAAATATTGCCGCCAGCCCAAACATGTTGTGCCCGAAGCGGTACAACCGACGCCCCATCAACACCAACCGTGCCCGCACCGCCGGCTCGTCGCCGACCTCGGCGATATTCACCAGGATGCGCGGCAGGTAAAACACCGTAGCCATCCAGGCAATGACGAACAACACATGGAAGGTCTTGATCCACTGATACGTCATGCACGGCTCCTTCGGCAGAAATAAAAACAGCGCGAACCCTAAGGCCGCGCCGTTTCGTCGGAGCCAATCATAGGGGTCAGAGTACGATCCTTCTTGAAGTGTACCCTGCCCCTGTTTCGCTAGGTCACTGGCTGGGAGTCGCTATGGTCAGTTCCACGCGGCGATTCTGCGCCTTGCCCTCCGCCGTATCGTTGGAAGCCACCGGATTTTCTTCGCCGAAGCCGTGAGCCGAGACCATGTCCGGTCGAACGCCCTGCGAGATCATGAACTGCATGACGTTGTCAGCCCGTTTTTGCGACAGGATGAGATTGGTCGAGACACCCTGACTCGCCAGTTGCGCACCTATCGGCGTGCTATCCGTGTAGCCGTTCACGTTGATCTTGTTTTTCTGATGAGGCGCCAGGACCGAGGCTATCTTGGCAATGCTCGTCTTGGCCTGGGCCGACATTTCCCAACCGCCCGAGGGGAACAGCAACTGGCTGTTGACCGAAACCTTGATCGCGTTTTGCATGCGCTCGATATGCATCTCGCGAGAATTGATCTCGGAGCCCATGGTCTGGTTGAGTTGCTGGTACTGCGCTTCGAGCTCAGCATTCTTTTGCTGCGACTCATCATATTTCTGCTGCGACACGCAGCCCGCCATCAGCAGCGCTGCACCTAGTACGCATGTTGTCGAAAACTTCGTCATTGGGCTTCCCCTCTCTCCGAGAAGTTGTGCGGTTTCGATCTTGGCCCCTGAACAATGATCGCCATTGGTCGCGGCAATTTTCGTCCGCACACTGTGAACAAAATAAAAAAGAAATCGCCTTGCCGATAAGTAGAATTACTGGTTATCACTAGGTAGTTCTTCTGGGCGTGATCTAAACACCCACAATGGCAGTGCCGGTTTCCATCTCATGTGCGAAATGACTCCTAATTACCATTCGTATCGGCACGTCTGTGGCGAGCGTGACCGGCCTCATGTTGTTCTCCGGTCAGTCAATCAAAACCCCATCGGCGAGCCGAGCAGCCGCCCAAAGTTTGCGCTTGAACCGAGCGAAGCGAACACGGTTTGGTCATCCAGCTTGGTACATAAAAAGCACGATGGATCTTGGGCCACCTGAAATCGACGCCTATGCACGGATTTCTCAATGATGTCTTCGTGGGGCTGCTTGGCCTGACGACGATCGCCAATCCGATCACGAGCGCCACCGTGCTACTGGCGCTCACGGGGCGCTATCCCGAAATGGAACGTAACCGGCAGATTTTCCGGGCGACCATTTATGTGACGGTCGTCCTGCTGATCTGTTTCTATGCCGGCAGCGCCGTCATGAGAGTCTTCGGCATCTCCCTACCCGGATTGCGACTCGCCGGCGGGCTGATCGTTTCCTATATCGGATTCGGCATGCTGTTTCCACCCGCCAGGGTTGCCGAAGACGAAGCGCAGGCCGAAATGGCCGCCAACGCGCCGACCGAGCAGTTGCCCGATATTTCCTTCATCCCATTGACCATGCCCTGCACGACGGGGCCGGGCACCATTGCCTTCATCATCAGCGCCGCCTCCACCATCCCCGAGCGAAACTATTCTTACAATGTGCATTTCGCCGTGCTCACCATTGCGTTGCTCTTTGCACTGGTGTTCTGGCTATGCCTGCGCGGGGCGACCCCCATCATGCGGTTGCTCGGGGAAAAAGGCGTTGACGCACTGGCGCGCGTGATGGGATTCCTGCTCGTCTGCATCGGCGTGCAATTTGCCATCAACGGCATTCA
>DASXND010000305.1:0-4825 GCA_036495265.1 Dyella sp. | reverse complement strand
CAGCGCCTTGCCCTGTTCCGGACTCACATAGGGTTTGACGAAGGCCACCAGCAGCAGCGCGGCGGCAATCACCACCAGGATGCCCACGCCCGACAGCGGGCTGTTGGACGAACCGATCAGGCCGGCCATGTAGCCGCACACGGTGGAGACGAAGAAGCCCATCAGCACGACGAAGGCCACGCCACCGATGGCGAGTACGCCGACGTGGTCACCCAGGCCGCTGATCGAACCGAAGTAGCCGAGCAACCACCCAATCGGCACGAAGCACGCCAGCGTGATCAGGCCGACGATGCCAATGGGGATGTCGCGCTCGGTGCGCGGCAGCGAGTCGGCCTTGCCGGCCTTGCGCACGCGCGAGGCCGCCATGGCCGAGGTCAGGCCGCTGATCACCGGCTTGACCAGCTTGGCCAGCGTCCAGATCGCCGAGACGCCGATCGCGCCGGCACCCACGAAGCGCACCTTGTGGCTCCAGGTGGCATTAGCCACGTCGGCCACCGCACCGGAGGCCTGCGCCAGCAACGAATAATGCGGCACGCCCCAGCCCCAGCCGATCACCGCACCGATCAACATGGCGATGCCTACCGACAGGCCCACCAGGTGGCCAATGGCAAACAGCGCAAACGAAAGATTGAAGTCGTATCCGCTCACCGCGCCTTTGTTGCCCACGCGGAAGTACTGCGTGACGTCGCTGGCGAATACCTGGGTAGCCACCACCAAGGCGAACACCGCGGACACGATCGAGCCCCATAACACGGCCATCAGGCCGGCCTTGCCTTCCTCGACGCTACCGTCGCCCTCCTCACCACCGCTGCCGACCTTCAGCACCTCGGCGCACGCCAGGCCTTCCGGGTACGGCAGGTCGGAGTTGGTCACCAGGGCGCGGCGCAACGGGATCGAATACATCACGCCCAAAATACCGCCCAGGGCGCAGACGGCGAACGAAATCCAGAACGGGAAGCCGGTCCACCAGCCGATCATGATCATGCCCGGCAGCACGAAGATGATGGAAGACAACGTGCCGGCCGCCGAGGCGATCGTCTGCACGATGTTGTTTTCCTGGATCGTCGAGTCCTTGAAGGCTCGCAACAGCGCCATCGAGATCACCGCTGCCGGAATCGAGGTGGCGAACGTTAGGCCGGCCTTGAGGCCGAAGAACACATTGGCGGCGGTAAACACCACCGTGATGATGACGCCAAGGATGAGACCTCGAAGGGTCAGCTCTTTGCGCGACTGGGCGCTGGGATGGTTGCCACTCACGAATATCTGCCCGTCATCTTGGTGTCCCCTGCTCGCCGCCCAGGGGCGACATGGATGCGATGGCTGCCGCCAGGCGGCGGGCCAGCGCGTAGATTTGCCAGATTTTAGGGGTTACGCAATGAGTTTTTTTTCCTCTCCCCTACGGCGGGAGGGTCGAAGTGCGCGCCACAGGCTTTTGCTCCCTCTCCCCAGCGGGGAGTGGGAGCAAAGCACGACTACTCGTCCGCGCCCGGATCCGTCCCCGGGAACAGCACCTCGGTATACCCGAACCGGCTGAAGTCGGTGATGCGCGACGGATATAAGCGCCCGATCAGGTGATCGCACTCGTGCTGCACCACTCGCGCATGAAAGCCCTCGGCATTGCGGTCGATGCGCTCGCCTTTCGGGTCCAGCCCCTGATAGCGGATCAGCGAGTAGCGGCTCACCACCCCACGCAGCCCCGGCACCGAGAGACAACCTTCCCAGCCCTCTTCCATGTCCTGCGAGAGCGGCGTGATCATGGGGTTTAGCAGGATGGTACGCGGCACCGCCGGCGCATCGGGATAACGCTCGGACTGGTCGAAGCCGAAGATCACCAACTGCAGGTCCACGCCAATCTGCGGCGCAGCGAGGCCGACGCCGCCGGCATCGTGCATGGTGTCGAACATGTCCGCGATCAGCGAATCCAGCCCGGCACTGCCGATCATCGCGTCAGGCACCGGTGGCGCCACCCGCAACAGCCGTGGATCGCCCATCTTCAGGATCTCTCGGATCATGGAACGCCTCGCTAGGTCGCAGGTTTGCCGCCCACCGAGCGCTGGGCCGGCCGAAGCGCCAGTCTAGCGCGCGGATGACGATTCCAGCGTGGCTTGCGCCGCGGGGGACATTCGACCAATGGCTAATGTTGGCAAGCGCATAATGGCATTGACCACCGGGGCAACCGGGACGACCCTTGTTGGCGTCCGTTCAGGAGACATCGCGCATGCACACCGCCGTTGCCAGACCAAGTCCCGCCGGCAAGATCCTCTGGGCCGTCATCGCCATCGTCGGCGCCTGGTGCCTGGGCGTCGTCGCCCTGCGCCGAGGTGAGCCGATCAATGCCATCTGGGTGGTGGCTGCCGCCATCGCCGTATTCCTGATCGGCTATCGCTTCTACGGCAAGTTCATCAACGACAACGTCCTGCGCATGGACCCGAGCCGGGCCACCCCCGCGGTACTGCGCAATGACGGTCTCGACTATGTGCCGACCGACAAGTGGGTGGTGTTCGGCCACCACTTCGCCGCGATCGCCGGTGCCGGTCCTCTGGTAGGTCCGGTGCTGGCGGCCCAGATGGGTTACCTGCCTGGAACCATATGGATCCTGTTCGGCGTGGTGTTTGCAGGCGCGGTGCAGGACTTCATGATCCTCGGCCTTTCGCTGCGTCGCGATGGCCGCTCGCTCGGCAACATGCTACGCGACGAACTGGGGCCCGTGGCCGGCGTGGTCGCCATGTTCGGCGTGCTGGTACTGATGATGATCGTGCTGGCGGTGCTCGCCCTGGTCGTGGTCAAGGCGCTGACGCATAGCCCCTGGGGCACGTTCACGGTGGCCTGCACCATTCCGATCGCGCTGCTGATGGGCATCTACTTGCGCTGGATTCGTCCCGGCAAGATTCTCGAAGTGTCGATCATCGGCCTGGTGCTGCTGCTGGCCTCGATCTGGTTCGGCGCGCATGTCAGCGTCTCGCCGACGCTGGCTCCGATGTTCAACTTCGACGCCAAGGCGCTGGCCTGGTTGCTGATCGCCTATGGCTTCTGCGCCTCGGTGCTGCCGGTATGGCTGCTGCTGGCGCCGCGCGACTACCTGTCCACCTTCCTCAAGATCGGCACCATCCTGTTGCTGGCACTGGCCATCTTCCTGGCTGCGCCGACGCTGCAGATGCCGGCCGTCACCAAGTTCATCGATGGCACCGGCCCGGTGTTCCAGGGCAACCTGTTCCCGTTCCTGTTCATCACCATCGCCTGCGGCGCGGTGTCGGGCTGGCATTCGATCATTGCCTCCGGCACTACGCCGAAGCTGCTTGCCAGTGAAGGCGAGGCCCGCATGGTCGGTTACGGCGGCATGCTGATGGAGGCCTTCGTCGCGATCATGGCGCTGATCGCGGCCGCATCGCTGCACCCGGGCGTGTACTTCGCCATGAACTCGCCCTCCGCCCTGATCGGCACCACCGCACAGCAGGCCGCCACCACGATCAGCGAATGGGGTTTCGTGGTGACGCCGGACGAGCTGCTCAATACCGCCAAGAACATCGGCGAGCAGAGCATTCTCAGCCGTGCGGGCGGCGCGCCAACACTCGCCGTCGGCATGGCCCAGCTGTTGCACGGCATCATTCCAGGCGAAGGCATGATGGCGTTCTGGTACCACTACGCCATCCTGTTCGAAGCGCTGTTCATCCTCACCACGGTGGATGCCGGTACGCGCGTGGGCCGCTTCATGATCCAGGAGATCGCGGGCCTCATGTACAAACCGCTGCAGCACACCGAATCGTGGACCGGCAACCTGCTCGCCACCGCCATCTGCGTCGGTCTGTGGGGCTACTTCCTGTACCAGGGTGCGGTCGATCCACTGGGCGGCATCAACACCCTGTGGCCACTGTTCGGCATCGCCAATCAGATGCTCGCTGCGGTCGCTCTGATGCTGGCCACCGTGGTCACCGTAAAGCTCAAACGCGAGCGCTACGTACTGGTGCCGGGCATTCCCGCTACGTGGCTGGTGGTGTGCACGCTGACCGCCGGCTGGCAGAAACTCAGCGGTCCGATCAGCTTCTCTGCCGCGGCGCAGAAGTATGCCGATGCCGCCGCCGGCGGCAAACTGCTGGCGCCCGCCAAGAGCATGGACGAAATGCAGCGCATCATCACCAACAACTATGTGGACGCCGCGCTCACCGGCATCTTCATCCTGCTGATCCTCACCATGCTTGGCTTCACCATCAACGCGATACTCAAGGCATGGCGCGTCAACCACCCGACCGCGCACGAGGAACCGTACGTGGCACTGGGGAGCGTGCCCACCCAATGAGGGCTGCGACCATGAAAGCGAACCTGCAGGCCATATGGAAGTGGGCGGTGCAAACCGCCCGCCTCTCGTGCGGCGTCCCCGACTACGACGTCTACGTGAAGCATCTGCGCGAACACCATCCCGAGCGCCCGGTGCCCAGCTACAAGGAATTCTTCCGCGAGCGCCAGATCGCCCGCTACAAGGGCACCGGCGGACGTTGCTGCTGAGCCGACGACCTGTCCCCGAAAAGGCCATGCCTCGACGCGGGGCGTGGCCTTTTTCGTTTGCATTAGCGCCATGACGGATGGCGCTGGGCTTTCCGTGCCTTTCCCTTCATCATCGTGCCGTGAATATGCGATGCCCTGAGCCACACGTCTCACCATGACCGAACACCACCTCACCCAGCCCACCTCGGAAGTCGAAGCGCAGCACAGCATCGGCTTGCGTGTCATCGCCATCTACAAGGCGGTGAAAACCGTCTGCCTGATTCTGGTGGCGGCCTTCGCGTTTCACCTGGATCGCGAACAGAATTTCGAGAAGCTGGTGCACTGG